>DAIRFM010000007.1:6456-13701 GCA_036795025.1 Burkholderiales bacterium
CGGCGCAGCAGAGGATCGGCTTGCGCCTGCGCCGCCTTCAGTGCCGCTTCCGGCGTAGCCTTGTCGGTGAGCACCGACTGGATCGCGTCATCGAGCAGCTTGCGCACGCGCCCGGTCTGGAAGGTCGAGAGCTCGGCCGTCGCGAACGGCAGCTGGTCGCGGGCCACCGTCGCGTAGGGGAAGCCCGTCGCGTAATCCTTCATGGTCTTGGTGTCGTACGCCGCCTGCGACGTGGCGAGGTAGCCCGTGCCGATGCTCCATTTCGCCGCCTGCTCCGGCGCGGTGAGGTAGCGGATCAGCTTCATGGCTGCAACCCGCTCTTCGGGTGTGGTCTTCTTGAAGATGTAGAAGTTACCGCCGCCGGTAGGCGAGCCGCGCCGCTTCGAGGCCGGCAGCATGCTCACGCCGAAATCGAACTTGGCGGCGTCCTTGACCGCAGTCAGGTTGCCGGTGGTATGCCACATGATCGCGGTCTTGCCGTCGAGGAAGTCGGCGCGCAGCGTGCCCCATTCGACCGTGCCCTTGGGCATGACGTCGTACTTGTGGCTGAGGTCGTACCAGTATTGGAGGGACTGGACGACCGCGGGATGGTCGTAATAGGTCCGGTCGCCATTGGCGTTCATCAGCACCTGCCCGTTTTGCATCGCGAACGCCTGGAACATCCAGTAGGCGTACCCGGTCGACGGAACCATCACGCCCCAGCGCTGCACCTGGCCGGCGGCGTCGCGCTTGACCAGCTTCTTGCTCATCTCGGCCATCTCCGTCCAGTTTGCCGGCGGCTTGTTGGGATCGAGCCCGGCTTCCTTGAACGCGTCCTTGTTGTAGTACATGACAATGGTCGAGCGCTGGAACGGAATGCCGTAGACCTTGCCCTTGAAGGTGCCGTTGGACATCAGGCCCGGATAAAAGCTCTTCAGCCACGCCTTTTCCTCGGGACTCTTGGCGATGTCGTCGAAGGCGACGATGGCGTCCTGCTCGATCAGCTCGTAGATGTCGATCGAGAACAGCACCGAGAGCTGCGCCGGCTTGCCGCTTTTCAGCGCGGCGAGCGCCTTGATGCGCGCGTCGTCGTAGTTGCCGGCGTAGATGGCATTGACCTTGATGCCCGGATTCTCCTTTTCGAATCCGGCGACAAGCTCATCGACCAGCTTGGTCAGCTGTCCGCCGACCGCGATCGGATAGTACATGTTCAACTCGACCGGACCGGCCGCCCCGGCCGGCGCGGCGAAGAACAGGCCCAACACTGCGGCCATGGACATCAAGAAACGAGTGACGGCGTGCTTCATGGCAAAGCCCCCCATTTGCGGCGCCGGGAACGGCCGGCGCGACCGAAAATCATTCGTGGAGAAAACATGCGGCAATGCGCCTGCACGGCCACATTTGACGCCTTCTTGATGACAGGCGCAAGCACGGCGCTATAGGATTTCCGTCGTGATGGCCTCGCGCCCCTCCATGCGGTTGCCGGACTGTGTCTCGAACACGTGCGCATCACGGCTGCGCCAGCCGAGGTACACCGGCTGCTCCGCGGCGACGCGCACGCGCCCGGCCACGCGCACCAGCAAGGATTGCGTCCCGATCCGCGCGGTGACGATGGTGTCGGCGCCCAGGTATTCGGCATTGACCAGGCGCGCCGGCACCCCGGCGGTCTCGGAGAGACGGATGTCCTCCGGGCGCACGCCCAGCTTCAGCCCCGTCCCGCTGCCATGCAGAACGGCGCTGCCGTCGCCGCCCGCGATTGCCGCTCCCGCGGCACCATCGACGAGCTCGAGCAGGTTCATCGGCGGCGTGCCGATGAATCCGGCGGCAAAGGTCGATACCGGCCGCGAGTAGAGTTCTTCGGGCTCCCCTTCCTGCTCGATGCGCCCATCGCGCATGAGGATGATGTGGTCCGCCATGCTCATCGCCTCGACCTGGTCGTGCGTGACATAGACGACGGTCATCCCAAGGCGGCGCTGCAGCGAATGGATTTCAATGCGCATGTCGTGGCGAAGACGTGCATCCAGGTTTGAAAGCGGCTCGTCCATCAGGCAGATCGGGTGCTCCGCAATAATGGCGCGCGCTAGGGCGACACGCTGGCGCTGCCCGCCGGAGAGTTGCGCCGGCTTGCGCTCCAGCAGATCGGACAGGCCGACCAGGGCGGCGACGCGGCTCAAGCGCTCGCGGCGGGCGGCCGGGTCGACGCGCCGCACCTTCAGGCCGAAGACGATGTTCTCGGCCACGCTCAGGTGCGGAAACAGCGCGTAGGACTGGAACACCATGGAAAGCCGGCGCGAGGACGGGGGCAGCGCGGTCACATCGACGCCGTGAATCATAATCCTGCCGGCGGTGACCTCCTCGAGACCGGCGATCAGGCGCAAGGTCGTCGATTTGCCGCAGCCGGAAGGGCCGAGCAGGACCACGAAGCGGTTCGGCGGCACCTCGAAACTGATGTCGTCGACGGCACGGGTGCCGCCCCAGTGCTTGGAGACGCGATCAAGGGCGATTTCGGCAATCGCCACCTAGTTCCCCGCTCCGGGCCGGGAAATGCCGGCCGCGCCGATGCACGCCCCGCGCCCCGCAGGCCTGCGATTGTTCATCTCCCGAAACAACATTGCGGACACTCCCTTCCTGCCAACGCCTTGATGTCGTTTTGATTACAGCCGGATATTACGCGTCTTGGGACAGGCAAGTTCGCCACGGCCCCCGGCAGATTGTCGCAGGATAGGTCATGAAAATAAACCCTGCGCTCATCCGCCTTGCGGGATGGCGCCACGCGCCTGATCCGATCCAGGATGCCGGGCGGGGATTGTTTGACTTTAATCAATCGCCGCCACCCCGGCAGCGGCATCATGTGACCAGGCAGTAATGGCGCGGACTCCTTGGGGGTCTCGAGACGGTCACATGAGCACAAAACAGGAAATCATCGGCTCGCTGGGCGAGAAGCAGCTGCTCCTGCCGGACCTGGTGCAAAGCGGCCTGGCGGCGAACGACCGGGTGAAATATTTTTTCACGCTGCTGCAACTGGCCAAGGAACAGTGCGAGCAGCCTGCGGCGAATCCGCCTGATCTGCAGCGCGAGCGCGAAGCGAGCGGCGTTTCCGATACCGAGTTCGACGGCGTGATCGCAGCGAGCCGCGGCCTGCCGGGCGGCCGCTGCCGCGTTCCCGGCGCGGCGACACTGCTCGGGCGCATCGGTACCTGTCTCGCCGAGATGCTGGCGCCGGTCGAACTGGCGCAGCAGCTCGGCATGGAGAGCGGCGCGGACGCGTATCGGAAGCGCCTGGCGAGCGCGGCGAAGCTGTTGCGCGGGGTGCGCAAGGACTTGGTGCCGGCGGCGCTGATTGCCGCCTTGACTTCGGGCGAGCGCAAGCAGGGCGACACGGCGCACCTGCTGGTAATGGATTTGCACAAGGCCCTCAACCGGCTGCAGGGGGAGCTGTCGCGCGAGAGCGTCGACGGCGCGCGCGTCTACGGCCTGCGCGCCCAGGAAAAGGAGCTGGTGCGCGCGTTCATGCGCGGCTTGAACTCGACCCAGGCGCTCAAGCTCGACCACCCGGGACTCGGCACTACGGCCACCGTGAGCGGCAGAAAACTGGTGCTGCAGAACGATATCGGCACCACCGATGCGCACGTGCTGGTGGTGCACGTCGAGGGTCTGGGCGCCACGGTCATTTATTCCGACGTGCATCTGGACCGCCTGTTGTTCTTCCAGAGCCTGTTCGAAAAATTCTCGGTCGAATGGGAGGAAACCCGCTCGCGCCGCGAGAGCGGGCTGAACGAGGGCGGCATCTACCATCTGTGCGTCGGCGGCTTCAAGGCGCGCGATCGCGAACAGCTCGCGCAATACCTGGCGTTCCTCGGTTCGCGCGTGGTCTTCCTGATCGACTGGAACCGCGCGCGCAAGCGCCTGCGCCCTTTCGTGCGCAAGCGCGACGGCATTGCGGTGCTCAAGTGGGCTGCGGACAACGGCTACGGCCACATGGCCTTCCTCAAAGTCGGCGGCGACACGCTGATCTACGACGCGATGCAGTTCGCGATCAAGGGACCGCCGCGCTTCGGCGAGGACTTGCGCGACATGCTCGGCCGCGAGCGCGCGCTGGCGTTCCTGAAATTCGTGGTCCGCACCTGCGCCGAAGGCGTGCTGACGGCCAAGCCCGATTCACTGATCCGCGACGAGGTGCGGGCCGAGCTGGCGAACTACTTCCACAGTGCCGAGCGGGACCTGTTCGAGCTTGCCTGCGAGCACGCGGCGCTGCTGGTCGAGCTAGCCTCCGGCGTGCGCGATGGCGTGCTGCAGCTGCAGCTTGCCAGCGCCAACGGCGCCCTCGCGCGCATTGCCGAGCGCGCCAAGGTCTGGGAATCGGCCGCCGACAGCCTGCTGAACCAGGTGCGCGCAGCGGTCGACCATTCGGCCGGCGCGGTGTTTTTCAAGGACCTGCTCGAAGCCGCCGACGACGTCGCCGACAGCCTGGAAGAAGCGGCATTCCATTTCACCCTGTTCCCGCCGCGCACCGCGCCCGAGGACGCGCATGCGCGCCTGCGCGCGCTCGCCGACCTGCTGGTGAGCGGGGCACAGGAATACCTGAAGGCGCTGACCACGGCGCGCTACGTGCGCCGCGGCGGCGACCGTGACGACATGCGCGATTTTCTCGAGGCGGTGCACCGCATCACCACGGTCGAGCACGAAAGCGACCAGGCGCAGCGCTCGATCAAATCGGCGCTGCTCGCCGCCGAGAGCGATGCCCGCGGCCTGTTCGTGGTCGCCGAAGTCGCGCGCAATCTCGAAGAGGCCGCCGATGCGCTGATGCACAGCGGCATGGTGCTGCGCGACCACGTGATGGGCACGGTGGCGGCGAGCTAGTCATGGCCTCACGCAAGCGGCGCGGCGGCAAGGGTGGCGAACGGCGGGTGTGCCTGATCGGCGCGGGTGCCGCGCTTGCGGCCGGCGCCTCGCCCGAGGAGATGGGCTTCAAGGCCTACAACCTCGCGCGCATGGCGACCGTCGGCATGCCGGTGCCGGCCGCGTTCGTCCTGTCCACGGCCTTCTGTCGCGACTACTATGCAGCCAAGGGCGCGCTGCCCGAGGGTTTTCGGGATTTGTTGCGCGGCAATCTGCGCGAACTCGAGCGGCTGTCCGGCCTCTCCTTCGGCGGCGAGCGCCGGCCGCTGCTGGTGTCGGTGCGCTCCGGCGCGGCGCTATCCATGCCGGGGATGCTGGATACGGTGCTCAACGTCGGCTTGAACGACGCCACCGTGGCGGGCCTGGTGCGCATGACCGGCAATCCGCGTCTCGCCTGGGATTCCTACCGCAGGCTGATCCAGTCTTTCGCCGAAGTGGTGCATGGCGCCAAGCCGGATGTGTTCGACGAGGCGCTCGCGCGGCAGCTCAAGTCGGCGCGCCTGGCTAGCGCGAGCGAGCTCGACTTCGTGGCGCTGCGCGAACTCGCCACCGATTCTCTGGAACTTTACCGCGAGCTCACCGGCGAGAGTTTTCCGCAGGCGCCGCTCGACCAGCTCATGGCGGCGGTGGAAGCGGTATTCCGTTCCTGGTCGGCGAAGAAAGCGCTCGAGTATCGCCGCATCCACCGTCTTCAGGGCGTGGCCGGCACCGCGGTGTGCGTGCAGACCATGGTGTACGGCAACAGCGGCGGCACCTCGGGATCCGGGGTCGCCTTCACCCGCGATCCGGCAACCGGCGAGAACGCCCTGTACATGGATTTCCTGTTCAACGCCCAGGGCGACGACGTGGTCTCGGGCCGGCACGAGGTCGGGGACCGCGCGCAAATCGGCGCGCTGCTGCCCGAGGTGATGCAGCACATCGAAGCGGTGCGCAAGCGCCTCGAGGCCGAGTTCGGCGACCTGCAGGAGTTCGAGTTCACGGTGCAGAACGGGCAACTGTTCATGCTGCAGACGCGCAACGGCAAACGCACGCCGCTCGCGGCGCTGCGGATTGCAGTCGAAATGGTCGCAGAAGGCCTGCTCGAGCCAGCCGCGGCGCTCGAGCGGCTGGACGGCTACAAGTTGGAAGCGATTCAGACCGAATCGATCCGCGCCAAGGACGGTCAGGCGCCGCTCGCGCGCGCGATCTCTGCCGGCGTGGGCGTCGCCGTGGGCGAAATTGCGCTCGACTCCGAGGCGGCGCGCCGGCGCGCGGCAGCCGGAAAATCGGTCATCCTGGTGCGCGAGGATACGTCGACCGAAGACGTTACCGGAATCGCCAGCGCCGCCGGCATACTCACCGCGCGCGGCGGCCGCACGGCGCATGCGGCCGTGGTGGCGCGGCAGATGGGCAAGGTGTGCCTGGTCGGTTGCCGCGAACTCGCCATCGACCTCGCCAAGCGCAGCTGCAGCATAGGCGGCAAGGTGCTGCGCGAGGGGCAGGTGATTTCCCTCGACGGCGGTGGCGGCGGCGTTTACTCAGGCGCCGTCGAGATCGTGCGCGCGAAGCCCGAGCGTGATCTCGCGGCGATCGCGTCCTGGCGCGCAAAATCGCCGCCGCCGCGAACGAAACCGGCGCGGCGGCGCCGCGCTTAGAGGTCAATGCTTGCGCGATCAAGCCATCACGGGCATGCAGAGCGGCAGGTCGAGGTCAGCGACTGCAATGCTCCTGAGACATCCGGCGGCCAAAATATTCAGCCTGGATCATGCTGCTGCGTACGGTGCTGGACGCCCCGTCGAACAACACCAGGAAACGCGCGGTGTTTCCGAAAACTTGGCAGTAGCGCCAGTCCCACACCAGTTCGTCGCGGGCCTTGAAATAGACGCTGCGGCTGTAGTCGGGCGGCCCGAGCACACGCAGCACCTCGTCTTTCGTCATCCGGGCGCGGATGCGGGCAAAACTTTTCTCTTCGAGGACATTCGCAATGCTCTGCAGGCGTCCGTCCGGCCCAAGCTTCACCATGAAAGTGTGATACCCGGCCGGGCCGCGCGGATACGCCAGTTGGACCGAACCGTCAGGCTCCTGCCAGCGCATTGCGGGCGGCCCCATCAAGCCCTGCACGTCGTCCAGCCGCGCCTCCCCGGGCTTCAGCCCGGATCCACTGTAGGACGCGCACGCGGCCAGCAGCATGGTCGCGAGCAGGGTTATCCAGAGTCTCATGTCGGTCTGCGCCTCAAGCGGCGATCAAGCGGTGCGCGCAAGAAAATCCGCCAATTCCTTGTCCGAGGTGTGTTGTCCCACGCAATCCAGTCCATGGCCCATTGCTCCAGTAGATGCCGCTGCTCAGCTTGGCGAGCGAAGAATCGTGTTCATTTTACTATCTTCCCG
>DAIRFM010000007.1:13801-16113 GCA_036795025.1 Burkholderiales bacterium
ATGCCGCTGCTCAGCTTGGCGAGCGAAGAATCGTGTTCATTTTACTATCTTCCCGTAGCCGCGCTAAGCTGGGTGCTTCGCTGCTCGCCCGACAGGGGACTACAATATGAAATCGAGTTGATATCGCGGCTTCGACATGAATCTAATAACCTGGAACATCCAGTCCTGCCGCGGCTGCGACGGTCGCGTCGATCCGAAGCGCATCATCGAGGTCTGCCGCGGCATGGCCGATTTCGACGTGCTTTGCTTGCAGGAAGTGGCGCGCAACTATTCGGATCTTCCCGGATCCTCCGGCGAGGACCAGTTCGGCCTGCTCGGCGGCCTGCTGCCCGGATTTACCGCCGTCGAGGGGATAGCCGTCGATGTGCTTGGCGCCGAGCGCAGGCGGCGCCAGTTCGGCAACCTGATCCTCACGCGCTATCCGGTGATCCAGGTATTTGCGCATCTGCTGCCCTGGCCGGCCGATCCCGCCGTGCCGAGCATGCAGCGCATCGCGCTGGAGGCGGTGCTCGCCGCGCCGTTCGGACCGGTGCGGGTGACGACCACGCACCTCGAATACTATTCGGAGATGCAGCGCAGGCAGCAGGTGAACCGCCTGCGCGAGCTGCAGGCCGAGGCCGCCGCGCACCGCGGCGACCGCAACCATGCGCAGAAAGAGGGCGGGCCGTTTGAGACCCTGCCGCGGCCGGCCTCGGCCATACTCACCGCCGACTTCAATTTCCGCGCCGACGATCCGCTGCATGCGCGCATCATCGCGCCCTATTCGGACGGCACGCCTGCCTACCGCGACGCCTGGCAGGTGCGCCACGGCGACCGGCCCCACGATCACACTCTCGGCGTGCACGATCACGAGCAGTGGCCCGAAGCCTTCGCCTGCGACTTCATTTTTCTCACCGAGGACATCGCCGGCCGCGTCGAGGACGTGGCGGTGAATCTCGATACCGACGCCTCCGATCACCAGCCGGTGCTGTTGCGCCTGAAAGATTAGGTCGTGACCGACGGGCGGTGGATAGCGTCGTTGTGCCTCGCCCGCGTGGGCTTCGCGCTCATATTCGTCGCCTACTCGGCTTCGCTCGGATTGCTGAAGCAGGACTGGGGCCTGTCCTCGGCGCAGGCCGGCCTGATCCAGTCGGCCTGGCATGTCGGCTACCTGGTGTCGCTGTTCGCCATCGGCTTTCTCGCCGACCGCTACGGCGCCAAGCGCACGTTTCTTGCAACCAGCATCGCCGCCTGCGCGAGCGGCCTCGCATTCGCCGCGTTCGCCGACGGCTTCGTTTCGGCGCTGCTGCTGCACGGCCTGGCCGGGCTGTGTTCGGGCGGGTCCTACACGCCCGGCATGACCCTCGTTGCCGAGCGCTTCCCGGCAGTGCGGCGCGGCCGCGTGATGGGTTATTACCTTGCCGCCGCATCGCTCGGCTACGCCTTGTCGCTGTGGCTCTCGAGCGTGCTGATCGTCACCGCCGGCTGGCGCACCGCGCTCTTCGCCTGCGCGCTCGGCCCGGTCGCCGCCAGCCTGCTTGCCGCCTGGGTGCTGCGCAGCACGCGCAACGTGGTGCATCCTGCGGGGTACTCGAACCCCTTGCGCGCGCTGGCGGAGGTGTGGCGCAACAAACCCGCGATGCTCGCCGTCTGGGCCTACGTGTTCCATTCGTGGGAACTGCTCGGCATGTGGGCCTGGTTGCCGACTTATCTCGGCGTGGTGCTCGCCTATGGACGCGAGGGCGGCACCGGCATGGCCGGCCTCGGCATCGCGTTTGCCGCGCTCACTTATCTCATCAGCATGGCGGGCAGCATCGGCGGCGGCGTGCTCTCCGACCGCTGGGGGCGCACCGCGGTCATCCTGCTGATGTCGCTGGCGAGCCTCATCTGCTCCTTCACCTTCGGCTGGCTGATTGCGGCGCCGGCCTGGATCGTGGTGGCGGTCGCCATCGCCTACAATCTCACCGCGATCGGCGACTCCTCGATCTATTCCACCGCCTTGACCGAACTCGTGCCCGGACATTGCCTGGGTGCGGCATGGGCGCTGCGCTCAGTGCTGGGCTTCGGCTTCGGCGCAATCAGCCCCTGGGTGTTCGGCCTGGTGCTCGACCTGGGGCAGGGCGCGGGTGGGGTGCGCGCCGACGCGGCTTGGGGCTGGGCCTGGACCGCGCTGGGTATCGGCGCGGTACTCGGTCCGATCGCCACGCTCAGGCTGCGCGCGCTGCGCGAGAGCGCGCAGATGGCGGGTGGAAAGCGTTAACAGGCTCACCATCCTTTGGTCGCTGGTTCGAGTCCAGGTCGAGGAGACGACACTCACCGGCCGCTATCGACCC
>DAIRFM010000104.1:0-5926 GCA_036795025.1 Burkholderiales bacterium
CGCCAGGCTGGCGATCGCGGCCAGCCAGAAGCCCGGCGCCCCCAAGGGCGGGTGCAGGCCGAGCCAGGCGAGATCGACGCTGGTCAAGCCGACGGCATAGCCACCGCCCAGACCCACGCCCCACAGCGCGACGGCATAGATCAGCATCGGCACCACCGCGCGCTTGTAGCCGCGCAATACGTTGACCGCCACCGCCTGCACCGCGTCGAACAGGTGATACACGGCGACCAAAGCGATCAGTCCGGCAGCGACGCGGCGCAGCGCGGCGTCGCCGGTATACAGGCCGGCGATGCCGTTGGCGAACCAATAGAGGCACGCGCCCACGACCGCCGCGCAGGCGAGCGCGAGCGCGATGCCGAGGAGACCGGCGGCGCGCGCACGCGCGTACTGGTGCGCGCCCAGCGATTGCCCGACCACCACGCTTGCGGCGTTGCCCAGCGCGAGCGGCAGCATGAAGGCGAGCGCGGCCAGGTTGGCGGCGATCTGGTGCGCTGCCGAATAAAGCGCGCCCAGCCGCGCGATGAACAGCGCCATGAAAGTGAAACCGGTCACATCGATGAGGAAGGTCAGACCGATCGGCAGGCCGAGGGACAGGATGCGGCCCAGCGCTTTCGCGTCCGGCCAGGACCAGCGCGCGAACACCCGGAACGGCCGGTAGCCGGGCTCGAACCAGCACCACGCCCACGCGAGCGCGCAGACGATCCAGGAGATGATCGCGGTCGCCACCGCGCAGCCGGTGCTGCCCAGCTCGGGCGCGCCCAGATTGCCGTACATGAACACCGCGTTGAGCGGCACCTTGAGCGCGAGGCCGATGAGCGTCAGCGCCATCACCGTGCGCGGGCGCGAGATCGCGGTGGAAAAGCTGTAGAACACACGGAACAAGAGCGAAGCCGGCACCGACCAGGCGAGCGCGTGCAAATAGGCGCGCACCTTGGCTTCCAGCGCGGGTTCGAGCCTGGCCACGGCGAGAAAGGGATCCGGATAGGCGAACAGCGCGAGTGAAATCAGAGCCAGCGCGGCGGCGAGCCAGGCGCTTTGCCGCAATTCTTCGCCGATGTCCGCGTGGCGGCCCGCGCCGTACAAATGCGCAACGATGGGCGTGAGCGCGAGCAGCACGCCCATCAGCGCGACGAACACCGAAAAGTAGATGCTCGAGCCTATGCCCACCGCGGCCAGGTCGAGCATGCCATAGCGCCCGGCCATGATCGTGTCGATCACGCTGTTGGCCATCACCGCCAACTGCGCGATGAGCACGGGCCAGCCGAGGCGCACCAATTCACGGACGAGACCGCGGGACATGCTCAGAGTTCGTACAGCTCGCCCTCGCCCGCCAGCGCGCGTTCGATCAGTTTGCGGTTCAGGGCCGGGGCGAACAGTTCGATGAATTCATAGGCATAGCCGCGCAGCAGGCTGCCGCGCTTTATCGCCACGCGCGTGGTGTTGGAGCGGAACAGGTGCGAGCACTCGATCGCGCGCAGCTTCAGGTCGCGCTGCGCGTCGAAGGCCATGGCGGCGATGATGCCCACGCCCAGGCCCAGCTCGACGTAGGTCTTGATCACGTCGGCGTCGATCGCCGACAGCACCACGTCCACGGCGAGCCCGCGCGCGGCAAAGGCGGCATCGATGTGCGTGCGCCCGGCGAATGCAGTGTCGTAAGTCACGATCGGGTATTTCGCCAGCGCCTCCAGTGTGAGCCTTCCGGTCTTGAGCAAGGCGTGCCGGGGCGGGACCACCGCGCAATGGTTCCAGGTGTATCCGGGCAACGCGAGCAGTCCCGGGAAATCGTCCAGCGCCTCGGTCGCGATGGCGATGTCGGCCGCTCCGGCCTGCACCATCTCGGCCAGTTGCAGCGGGTTGCCCTGCTGCAGCGTCAGGTGGACTCGGGGATAGCGGCGCTTGAATTCGCCCACCACGCGCGGCAGGGCGTAACGCGCCTGGGTATGGGTGGTGGCGATGGTGAGCCCGCCGGCATCCTGGTCGCTGAAGTCGTGCGCCGCACGCTTCAGATTCTCCGCTTCCTGCAGCACGCGCTCGATGATCGCGAGCACCGCCTTGCCCGGCTCGGTGAGCGAAGTGATGCGCTTGCCGTGGCGCACGAAAATGTCGAAACCGAGCTCGTGTTCGAGCTCGCGGATCTGCTTCGACACCCCCGGTTGCGAGGTATGCAGGGCGTTGGCGGCCTCGGTCAGGTTGAGCCCGCGGCGCACCGTCTCGCGTACATAGCGCAGTTGTTGGAAATTCATGGCCTTGGTCTAAATACCACTTTGTTATATGGATATGCCTATTTATTCGTTCTTCTTATAACCCGAGTTTATTACGCTACGGGCTGTATTGGCAAATCCCGTAACCGCCGGCCCGCGAGGGCGGGCAGACCAGCAGGCCGGACACAGCACATGTACCTGTACGACGATATCGACCAGCGCATCGTGGACGAGCGCGTAAGCCAGTTCCGCGACCAGACGCGCCGCCACCTCGCGGGCGAGTTGTCGGAGGACGACTTCCGCCCGCTGCGGCTGCAGAACGGCCTCTACATCCAGCGCTACGCGCCGATGCTGCGCGTGGCGATCCCCTATGGCCTGGTTTCGTCGGCGCAGTTGAGACGGCTTGCCCGCATAGCACGCACCTACGACAAGGGTTACGCTCACTTCTCCACGCGCCAGAACATCCAGTTCAACTGGCCCAGGCTGGATCAGGTGCCCGAGATCCTGGCCGAACTGGCCGAGGTGCAGATGCACGCCATCCAGACCTCCGGCAACTGCGTCCGCAATACCACCACCGACCATTTTGCCGGCGTGGCCCAGGACGAAATCGTCGATTCCTTCGTCTGGTGCGAGCTCATACGGCAGTGGTCCACGCTGCATCCGGAGTTCGCCTACCTGCCGCGCAAGTTCAAGATTGCGGTCAGCGGCAGCGCGGCCGACCGCGCCGCGACCTGGGTGCACGATATCGGCTTGCATGCGCTGCGCGGTGCCGAAGGCGACGGCGCGGACGGCGCCGGACAAGGCGCAGGGGTGGACGGCGCCGGACAAGGCGCAGGTGTGGACGGCGCCGAACAAGGCGCCGTGGGCTTTCGCGTCATCGTCGGCGGCGGCCTCGGCCGCACGCCCATCGTCGGCCACGCGATCCGCGAGTTCCTGCCCTGGCGCCACCTGCTGACCTACCTCGACGCGATTCTGCGCGTGTACAACCGCTACGGCCGGCGCGACAACAAATACAAGGCGCGCATCAAGATCCTGGTGAAGGAACTCACGCCCGAGGTGTTCGCGCAAAAGGTCGAGGAAGAATGGTCGCACTTGAGAGACGGCCCGGCGACGCTGATCGAAGCGGAAGTGCGGCGCATCGAAACCCGCTTCACCCGTCCCACCTACGCCCGACTGCCGGCCGAGGACGCCTTCCTCGACGCCATGCTGGCTACGGACAAGGCTTTCGCCAACTGGCACCAGCGCAACATTCACCCGCACAAGGTGCCGGGCTATGCCGCGGTCACGCTGTCGCTCAAGCGCACCGGCGCCGCGCCCGGCGATGCGAGCGCAGCGCAGATGGATGCGATCGCCGGCCTCGCCGAGCGCTATTCGTTCGGCGAACTGCGCGTGTCCCACGAGCAGAACCTGATCCTTGCCGACGTGCGCGCCTCCGATCTGCACGCGCTGTGGCGCGAAATCAAGCCGCTCGGCCTGGCCACACCCAACATCGGTCTGTTGACCAACATCATCGCCTGCCCCGGCGGGGACTTCTGCTCGCTCGCCAATGCCAAAACCATCCCCGTGGCCGAGGCGATCCAGCGGCGTTTCGACGACCTGGATTACCTGCACGATATCGGCGAGCTCGACCTCAACATCTCGGGCTGCATGAATTCCTGCGGCCATCACCACATCGGCCACATCGGCATTCTCGGCGTCGACAAACAGGGCGAGGAGTTCTACCAGGTCTCCATCGGCGGCGCGCAGGGCGTGGGCGCAACGCTGGGCAAGGTGATCGGCCCTGCGTTCGCCCACGACCAGGTGCCCGACGTGATCGAAAAACTGATCGAGGTCTATCTCGCCGGGCGCGAAGGCGAGGAAGAGCGTTTCATCGACACGGTGCGCCGCATCGGCATCGAACCTTTCAAGGACTACGTGTATGGCACAGATCATCAAACACCGCGCCGTGATTCAAGACAGCTGGCAGTTGCTTGAGCAGGGCCCGATCGGGGCGCTGCCCTTCAGCGGCGATGTGATCGTGCCGCTCGATCTGTGGACGAGCGAGCGCGACACGCTTTCGTTTCGCCTCGGGCGCATCGGGGTGTGGCTGGAAGCGGACGCCGACCCGGCGGCGATTGCGCCGGATCTGGCTCGCTTCGATGTGATTGCGGTGCGCTTTGCCAGCTTTACCGACGGCCGCGGCTATTCGCTGGCGCGGCTGCTGCGCGAGCGCCATGGCTACCGCGGCGAGCTGCGCGCCATCGGCGACGTGCTGCGCGACCAGCTCTGCTATCTCTCGCGCTGCGGCTTCGACGCCTTTGCGCTGCGCGCAGATCAGAATCCCCCGCAGTCGCTCTCTGCCTTCGACGATTTCAGCGAGGCCTACCAGGCCTCGGTCGAGCGGCCCGATCCCCTGTTCCGGCGGCGTCTGGAAGCAGACCCGCGGAGGAAAGCGGCCTGAGGGGCAAAGCCACCCTGGCCGGCGCCGGGCCGGCCGTGCTTGGCTAGAGGGGCACCAACCTCTACAATCCGCCGCAGGAGTTCAATAACAGGCGGATCCTGAAGATGTCCGACGAATTCATGGAGTACGTGATGGAGTTGTTCGGGCCGTTCGGCACCGTCGGCGCGCGCCGCATGTTCGGCGGCCACGGCGTGTACCTGGACGGCCTGATGTTCGCCATCGTGTCGGAGGACACGCTCTACCTCAAGGCGGACGAGATGAACCGCATCGAGTTCGAGCAGGCGGGCTGCGAGATTTTCGACTACGCGCGCAAGGGCAAGCGCGCTACGCTCGACTTCTTCCGCGCGCCGGAAGATGCGATGGAATCGCCCGAACTGATGCTGCCCTGGGCGCGCACCGCCTATGCCGCGGCCTTGCGCACGAATGCGAAAAAACAGGTTCAGGCCGCCGCGAAAATCGCGCAACAGAAGCCGGCAGGCAAGAAGGCCGAAAAGAAGAAAACCGCCCGGCCGGCAAAACCGGTTAAGCGCGGCAAGCGGACAAGATGAAAAAAAAGCGCTTTGCCAACCGCGAGGATCTGGGCCTGACGAAAGCCGAGTTTGCGATCCTCAGGCGCCTCAACACTCCGGAGAAAATCCAGGCTTACCTCGACGCCATTCCGCAGAACTTCGAGGTCGGCGGCGAAACCTGCCTGTCGGTGCGCGAAGCGCTGAAGCAGCGCCGCGCGCTGTGCATCGAGGGCGCCATGATTGCCGCCGCGGCGCTGTGGGTGCATGGCGAGCCGCCGCTGCTGATGGACCTGAAGGCGACCCGCGACTACGACCACATCGTGACCCTGTTCCGCCGCAACGGCTGCTGGGGCGCTATTTCCAAGACCAATCATCCGGTGCTGCGCTGGCGCGACCCCGTATACCGCAGCCTGCGCGAACTCGCGATGTCCTATTTTCACGAGTACTGCAACAAACGCCACCAGAAGACGCTGCGCAGCTACTCGGTCGCCTTCGACATGCGCCGGCTCGACCCGAAGACGTGGGTAACGCAAAAGAAAAGCTGCTGGGATGTGGGCTGGGCCCTGGACGCGGCCCGGCACTACCCGCTGATCACCAGGAAGCAGGCAAAGCTGCTGCGCCTGCGCGATCCGCTCGAGCGCGAGGCGCAGAAGCTGCGCCATCACAAGCCGCCGCGTAAGAAATGAACGCCGGATCCGCAAGGATCCGGCTCGAGCGTACGCGGCTACTGCCCCTCCGGCTCAGGCTTTGCGCCGATTGGCTTCGAGCCAGCCGTC
>DAIRFM010000104.1:5936-6121 GCA_036795025.1 Burkholderiales bacterium
CGCGAGGCGCAGAAGCTGCGCCATCACAGGCCGCCGCGTAAGAGTCGAACACCCGCATCGATCGACCTCGCCCTTGAAACTCCATCAATAACCACAGGACCCGCCATGCCCATTCCAGCGATTCTCGACGGCCATCTGACCCTCCCCGTGATCGGCTCGCCGATGTTCATCGTCTCCACGCCCGA
>DAIRFM010000105.1:0-6104 GCA_036795025.1 Burkholderiales bacterium
GTGCATGTCCTTGAAGTGGATCAGGCCCGGCGCCCACATGTGTTTCACCGGATTCACGTCGACGTGGATCACGGCGCAGCGGCCGCTGGCGCGGCAGCGCTCCAGCGCCGGCTTGAGCTGGCGCGGATCGGACACGCGCTCGCCGTGCGCGCCCATGGCGATCGCCAGCTTGTCGAACTCGATTTCGCCCAGGTCGGTCGCGATATTTTCCTCCGGCGGCAGCGATTTCATCAGCAGGGTCCTGATCGGGTGCAGGGTGAAGGACTGGTTTATTTTCACCATGCCCCAGGCCTTGTCGCACAGCACCAGGTAGATGACCTCGAGCTTGTGCCTCACCGCGGTCTCGATCTCCTGCGGATGAAAGCCCATCGCGCCGTCGCCGATGATGCACACCACCTGCCGCCCGGGCAGCGCCACCGCGGCCCCCAGCGCCTGCGCCACGCCCGCGCCGAGCATGCCGAACTTGAACGTCGACAACAGCGTATTGGGCACGCGCACCTCGTGATAGAAACTCGCCCAGATGGTGGTATTGCCGCCGTCGGCCACGAGGATCGCATCGTCGGCAAAGAATTCGCGGCACACGCTCGCGACATGCGCCGGGTTCATCGGCGCCGAGCGATCCGCAAGCGCCCGGTTCCATCCTTCGCGGTCGCGCCGCTTCGTCTCGTTGTAGCGCGCGATATTTTTGCGCCGCGCCTCGGTGCGGATTTCGCCGGTCCTTGCCGCAAGCCGTTCGGCAAGCGCGGCGAGGAACAGCCTCGCGTCGCCGAGTATGGCGAGTTCCGCGGGCTTGTTCAGGCCGAGCATCTCGCCATCCGCATCGACCTGGATCATTTTCTGTTTCGACGGATGGCGCCAGTAGGGCGCCTTGCCCCACCAGTCGGTCTCGCCCAGGCGCGTGCCCAGCGCCAGCACCAGGTCGGCGTCGTTGCGCGCAGTGTGGTTCAGCTTGACGTGGATCATCGGCAGCGCGAGTTCAGAGGTCTCGGGCAGCACGCCGCGCGCGGACCAGCTCGTCGTCACCGGCGCGCAAAGGAGTTCCGCGACCTGACGCAGCTCTGCATAGGCAGCGGCGTGGATGATGCCGCTGCCGGCGTGAATCAGAGGCTGCTCGGCCGCGATCAACATGTCGGCGGCGCGCTCGATCAGTTCGGGTGCCGGCATGGTCGGGGAGGTTCGACGATACTGGTGCGGGGCCCAGAACGCCGGGTCCGCTTTCACCTTGGTGTTCATGATATTTTCGGGCACGTCGATGTGCACCACGCCCGGCCGGCCCTCCCAGGATTTCCTGAGCGCCATGCGCACGAGCTCGGGAATGCGCTCGAACGAGGAAATGACGCAGCTCCACTTCGCCATCTTGCCGATCACGCCGGACTGGTCGAAACACTGATAACTGCCGCCGCGGTCGGGATAAGCGATGCCGGGGCGGCGGCAGGCGGTGACCACCAGCACGCGGTTGCCCTCGGCCTGCTCCACCGCGATGCCGGGCAGCGCGTTGGCGACCCCGGGCCCGTTCGACGCCATGCAGACGCCGAGCTTGCCGGTGAGCCGCGCATAAGCGCCGGCCATGTGCACGGCGCTGGTCTCGTGGCGCGGCGTGATCAGATCGATACCGTGAGTGCGCAGGCTGGCATAGAAACCGAAATAGGTGCCGTCGATGATGCCGAACACCTTCTGCACCCCCTCGGCCTGCAACATTTTGACGATGACTTCACCGCCGCTGATTTCAGACATGCTCTCTCCCGCTATTGCTCGTTATCCGGCTGACAATAGTACCTTGGATCAGGGGCGTTCCGCTGCCCGAGCGCGGCACGCGCCGGTATAATGACCTGACTTCCCTTGTCCACGCGCCGCTTCAGGTCTGCCCCGCAGCGACGCAATTACAAGAAGGCACGATGCCCACGAAACGCAAGAACGTAATCCGCTTCGACCTGCCAGTGAATCCGGCTTTTGACCAGCGGCTGGCACATGAGTCCGATATCGATCTCACGGTTTGCGCGCGCGCGGGCCCGGAGGCGGCGGGTTGGGCGGCCCTCGAACGCTCGCATGTCTACCACGTGTCCGCCGCGAAAGACGAGCTTCCGCGCCGTTGGTTCGTCAGCGCGGAGTTGCTGCAGCGTTGCCCCACACTACTGTGCGTTTCTTCGGCCGGCGCGGGCTACGACACGGTGGATGTCGCCGCCTGCACCAAGGCCGGGGTCGCGGTGATGAACCAGGCGGGCGGCAACGCCAACTCGGTCGCCGAGCACGCGTTTGGCCTGATGCTTGCGCTATCGAGACGGATCATCGAATGTGACCGACGCCTCAGGCACGAGCAGGGTTTCTCGCGCGAGGACGTCATGGGGCATGAAATCGGCGGCAAGGTGCTGGGCATCATCGGGGTCGGCCACGTCGGCACCCGCGTCGCAGCCCTCGCCCATGCCTTCGGCATGACCGTGCTGGCCACCGACCCGTACCTGACGGAGGAGGAGATCGGCCGGCGCGGCGCCGTGTCGGTTGCGTTGGACGACCTGCTGGCGCGGTCCGACATCGTGTCGCTGCATTGCCCGCGCGCGAAGGACACCATCGGCATGATCGACGCACGCGCATTGCAGCGGATGAAGCCCG
The DNA here is from genome assembly GCA_036795025.1 of Burkholderiales bacterium. Classification (GTDB taxonomy): domain Bacteria; phylum Pseudomonadota; class Gammaproteobacteria; order Burkholderiales; family SG8-39; genus 2-12-FULL-64-23. The sequence continues at coordinate 2,608 of DAIRFM010000105.1, forward strand.
GCGCGCTGTTCATCACGACGGCGCGCGGCGGCATCCACGACGAGGCGGCATTGCTCGAAGCGCTCCAATCCGGCCATATCGGCGGCGCCGGGCTCGACGTCTGGGACCGCGAGCCCCCGCCGCTCGACCATCCGCTGCTCAAGCTCGACAGCGTCATCGCGAGCTTCCATACCGCCGGCGTGACCCACGAGGCGCGGCGCAACATGGCGGCGATCGCCGCCGAGCAGATCGTGGGCACGCTCAAGGGCGGGCGGCCGCCACGCTTGATCAATCCCGAAGCGTGGCCGGCCTACGCTGCGCGCTTTGAAGCGGTGCTGGGTGCGCGAATACAGGTTCTGGACTCGGAATAGCGGATCGTAGCCACGCCACGGCGGCGCCCTTCGTGCTCGAGCCGAAAATGCCCGAAGCGCCGCCGCCTCAGCCCATCCGGCCCGGCAGGTAGGTGGCGATAATCGGGAAGCTGATCAGGATGGCGAGGCGAATGAGGTCGGTAATCACGAACGGAATCACGCCCAGGAATATGGTCGTGAAACTCACGTCCTTCACCACGCTCTTGATGACGAAGACGTTCATGCCGACCGGGGGATGGATCAGCCCCAGTTCAACCGTCATGACGATGATGACGCCGAACCATATCGGATCGAATCCGAGTGCCATGATCACCGGGAAAATGATCGGCACGGTAAGGATGATCATGGCCATTGCATCCATGAGGCATCCAAGCACCAGGTACATCAGCATGATCAGGAGCAGCACGCCATAGCGGCCCAGTCCCAGGCCCGTCAGAAATAGCGTGATCTTCTGCGGTGTCTGCGTGACGGTGAGAAAATAGCCGAACAGGATCGCGCCGATGAGCACGGTGAAGACCGCGGCAGAGGTGCGGGTTGCATCGAGGAGGGACTTGCGAATGAGGGCTCGCGAAAGGCGCCGGCGCAGGACGCCCAGGACGAACGCGCCGCCTGCGCCCACGCCGCCCGCCTCGGTCGGGGTGAAGAGTCCGCCATAGAGGCCGCCAATGACGAACGCAAACAGCAGCAGAGGCGCCCAGACGTCGCGCAGCCCCTTGATCCGCTGCGTCCAGGTGCTGGGCGTGCCTGCCGGAAGGAACTTTGGCCGCGCGAGGCCGATGAGCGCGACCGTAATCACGTACATCGACATCGCGAGAATGCCCGGAAGCACGCCCGCCGCAAACAGTTTGCCGATGTCCTGCTGGGTGATGATGCCGTAGACGGCCAACACGGTTGACGGCGGCAGCATGGCGCCCAGCGTTCCGCCGGCCGCGATCACACCGGTTGAAAAAGTCTGGGGATAGCCGTAGCGGCGCATCTCCGGATAGGCGACATTCGCGAACGTGGCCGCCGTCGCCACCGACGATCCGCAGATTGCGGCGAAGCCGCCGCACGCCACGACGGTGGCGATGCCAAGGCCGCCCTTCAGATGCCCGACCAGGGTATTTGCCGCCCGGAACAGCTCGCGACTGACGCCGGAATTCGAGACGAATGCCCCCATCAGAATAAACATGGGGATGACCCCGAAGGTGTAATCGGTCACCGTGCGCATCGACGTTTGCCCGACCAGCTTCAGCGCCGGGCCGGCGCCGACCAGATAGCTGTATCCGGTTACGCCGACCAGCCCCATCGCCATCCCCACGGGGACGCGCAACAGCATCAGCACGAACAGGACGATGAAGCCGGTGATGGCAACCCCGTCCGTGCTCATGGCAAAAGCCTCATTCATCCGGCAGACCCTGGTGCCTGGGGGCGATTAGGTCCGGATGAAATATCAGCCGGTAGGTGCGTATCGCGATCAGCACGACCGCGGACACGTCGCCGGCCCAGGCGACCGCGAAAAACGGCCAGGTCGGCAGGCCGAGGTCGTACGTCAGCACGTGGTCCTCAAGCGTGATGCGGACTTTGTCAAACAGCATGGTCGTCTGCACCGTCACCACGAACAGCAGCACGAGGGTCGCAAAAATGTCGATCAGGCGCTTGTGCCTTGGCCCAACGGCTCCCCAGATCAGATCGACCGTGATGTGCGTGCCCCTGTAGCTCGTCGCCGCAATGCCCCAGAAAATGAGGATGCCGAGGAGCAGCCGCCCGAAATCATAGCCATCCGGAATGGACACGCTGAAGAAATGGCGCAGCAGTACCGAAATGAAAATATCGGCAGCGACGATCCCGACGAATGCCGCCGCCACCAGCTCGATCGAGTCGATCACCCGATCCATGAAGTTGCGCTTCACGTTTTGCTGCAGGGGCATGAATCGGCTATTCAGTAATGAAGGTTGGCTTCAAAAACAGGCGGGTCCGGCCGACGCATTAGTCGGGCGGACCCGCCTGGAAGTGGAGAATGCGGCTCAGAAGCCCGCTTTGTATTTGGTCAGGGATTGCTTCAGACCGTCGAGCACGGCCTTGGGGTCGTAGCCCGCCTTGCGCGCGTCGTTGGCCCATTGAGTCTCGGCCGGGGCGACCGCCTTGCGCCAGGCAGCCACCTGGTCCGACGTCAGCTTGTAGACCTCGTGGCCCGGGACGGTGAGCTTGGCGTGGCCGGCGAACTCGAAGTCGGCCCATGGCGCGGCCACTTTCTCCGCCCACTCGGTGGTGCAGTGAGCGTCGATCACTTTTTTCTGCGCTGCAGACATGGCGTCGTACTTCGCCTGGTTCATGACCCAGACGAAGGGCGTCGTGTACAGCGGCAAATCCATGTGGTACTTCACCACCTTGTCGATGCCGAACAGCACAATCGATCCCCAGGGGAAGGTGATCGCGTCGGCGACGCCGCGCTCGAGCATGTCGCGCGCCTCGGGCGCCGATGCCTGAACGTTGGTCCCGCCGAGCAAGGTCACCATCTGGCCGATCGTGCTCGTGGCCGGCCGCACTTTCATGCCGCGCACTTCATCGGGCAGGACGATTTTCTTGTGCAAGTGGAAGGCGCCCGGATCGTGCACGAAGGCGAAGCAGAAATGCACGTCTTTCATTTCCTTGGCGGCGTACTGGCGGTACCAGGCATCGATTGCGGCGCTGCCGCTCTTGCCGTTGGAGAACAGGAAGGGCAGCGAAGCGCCGGCCATCACCGGGAAACGTCCGGGCTGGTAGCCCGGGTTGACGTAGGCAAAATCGGCGATCGCGTCGCGCGCCATGTCATAGTGATCGAATGCCTTGCCTAGCTGCTCGGAGGGAAACAGTGCAAAGCCGATGGTTCCGCCCGATGCCTTCTTGATGTCCTCGGCCCATGCCTGAAACGAGGGATTGAGCGGGTGCTGCGGTGGGAGCCAGGTTGCAAGCTTCAGATCGATGTGCTTGTCCTGCGCGATTGCACTTCCCATGCACAGCCCCAATGCGAGCGTGCACAGGCCTAACCAGCGTGCGCCTATCATGTTTTCCTCCTCCGGATATTGGTATCGACGCGAAGCCTCGCCGGGCTTCGCTGTCCCGTTGGATTGTATGTGAGGGGGGGCGTATCGCGCAATCTCGCCGCATTGCGAACAATTGGCCGGC
>DAIRFM010000106.1:0-5996 GCA_036795025.1 Burkholderiales bacterium
AGCTATCCCCTGCGCCCCGGCGACACCGTGCTGGTGAAGGAGCGGTGGTTCTAGCGCAATGAAACCGTTGAATATCCTGCACGTATTCCGCGCGCCGGTCGGCGGCCTGTTTCGCCATGTGCTTGACCTGACCCGCGAGCAAATCGCGCGCGGACACCGCGTCGGGCTGATCGCCGACCTGCGCACCGGCGGCACGCGCGCCGATGACACGTTGCGAAGCCTCGAGCCGTCGCTCGCGCTCGGCCTCACCCGCATTCCGATGCGCCGCCACGCCAATCCCGGCGATCTTCTCGTGCTCGCCCATGTCGTGCGCCGCGCCGCGCAAACCCAAGCCGACGTGGTACACGGACACGGCGCCAAGGGCGGCGCCTATGCCCGCCTCTCGTTCGGAACCAAGCGCGCCGTGCGCGCCTATACGCCGCATGGCGGTAGCCTGCTGTACGGCCACGACACTCTCGCCGGAAAATTCTATCTGGCGACCGAGCGCCTGCTGATGCTGCGCGGCGACCTGTTCCTGTTCGAGAGCGCCTATAGCGCCGACATTTTCCGCAACAAGATCGGCAGTCCGCGCGGTCTGGTGCGCGTCGTCCACAACGGTGTGTCGCGCGCGGAATTCGAGCCGATCGTCACAAAGGCCGACGCCACCGATTTGGTATTCATGGGCGAGTTGCGCCCGGTCAAGGGTGTCGACGTGCTGCTCGACGCCATCGCCCGCTTGCGCGACGCCGGGCGCACCGTCACCGCGACCCTGGTCGGCGACGGTCCCGAGCGCGAGGCGTTGCAGGCGCAGGTCGCGCGCCACGGGCTTGGCGGCGCGGTGCATTTCATGCCGGCCATGCCAGCGCGCCAGGCGCTGGCCCTCGGCCGCATCATGGTGGTGCCGTCGCGGGCGGAATCGCTGCCCTATGTGGTGTTGGAGGCGGCCGCCGGCGGCAAGCCGCTGATCACGACAAAGGTGGGGGGCATTCCGGAAATCTACGGGCCGCTGTCGAATACTCTGGTACCACCCGTCGATGCCGCGGCGCTGGCGCAGGCGATCAGCCATATGCTCGATCACCCGGACGCCACGGCCGAGATTGCGCGCCAGTTGCGCGGGCAGGTGCAAGCAGCGTTTTCGGTCGATATCATGGTTGACGGGGTGCTTTCCGCCTACCAGACGGCCATCGAGGCGGTTCGCAAAACCGGTCGCGGTTAAGACTTATTTGAGCATCCCGATAAGCCTTTTTTGAGACTTTTTCCTTAGAAATATCCGGGAATTAGGGACATTCACCGCCGCTCCGGGGCGCGCGGCCGGTTGATCGTTGACCGCAACCATGACCGATACCGATACCAGCCCATCGATGAGCGCAGCGGGCGCCACCGCGCTCCTTGAACGCGTGCGCGCCACGCCGCGCGCCGGGGCGAAAGCCCGTTCGCTGACGCCGGAAGCCCTCGCCGTGGCCGCGACCCCTGCCCCGGCGCCGATCTCGCCGATCGTGCTGGCCGGCTTCGTCCGCATGGCCGAGTTCGCGCTGATCGTGCTGGTCGGCCTGGCGGTGTTCGCGGTCTATCTGTCGCCGACCGAACTCCTGTTCTGGCGTTACGCCGGCGCGATCTTCGCCATCGCGCTGCTGTCGATGTTCGCCTTCCAGACCGCCGATATCTACCAGGTGCAGGCCTTCCGCGGCCACGAGAAGCAGTACATGCGGCTGGCCTCGGCCTGGTCGGTGGTGTTCCTGATCGTGATCGGCGCCTCGTTCTTCGCCAAAGCCGGCGAGATGTTCTCGCGCGTCTGGCTCGGCAGCTTCTATGTCAGCGGCCTGGTGGCGCTGATGACCTCGCGCAAGCTGTTGTTCTTGGCTGTGCGCAAATGGACGCGCGAAGGCCGCCTCACCCGCCGCACGGTGATCGTCGGCGGCGGCGTGGCCGGCGCGCACGTCATCGAGGCGCTGCAGCGGCAGAAGGATTCCGGCGTCAAGATCATCGGCCTGTTCGACGACCGTGGCGACGAGCGCAGCAGCACCGACTGCGCCGGCGAGCGCAAGCTCGGCATCGTCGACGACCTGGTCGAATTCGGTCGGCGCACACGCGTCGATCTGGTGATCTTTTCGCTGCCGATCGCGGCGGAAGACCGTATCCTGCAGATGCTGAAGAAGTTGTGGGTGCTGCCGGTCGACATCCGGCTCGCCGCCCACGCCAACAAGCTGCAATTCCGCCCGCGCTCCTATTCCTACATCGGCACCGTGCCGGTGCTCGACGTGGCCGATCGGCCGATCGCCGATTGGGACGTGGTGATGAAATGGCTGTTCGACAAATTGATCGGCGGCGTCATGCTCGTCCTCGCGCTGCCCGTGATGGCGCTGATCGCGATCGCCATCAAGCTCGAAAGCCGCGGGCCCGTTCTGTTCACGCAGAAGCGCTACGGCTTCAACAACGACCTGATAGAGGTCTACAAATTCCGCTCGATGTATGCGGAGGCCGCCGACGTAACCGCCAGCAAGCTCGTCACCAAGGACGATCCGCGCGTCACCCGGGTCGGGCGCATCATCCGCAAGACCAGCCTCGACGAGCTGCCGCAGCTGTTCAACGTCGTGCTCAAGGGCAATTTGTCGCTGGTCGGCCCGCGCCCGCACGCGGTCAACGCCAAGGCCGAAGCCCAGCTTTACGACGAGGCAGTGGACGGCTACTTCGCCCGCCACCGCGTCAAGCCGGGCATCACCGGCTGGGCACAGATCAACGGCTGGCGTGGCGAGACTGACACCCACAAAAAAATTCAGCAGCGCGTCGAGCACGATCTCTACTACATCGAGAACTGGTCGGTGCTGTTCGATCTCTACATCCTGGCGAAAACGCCGTTCGCGCTGTTCAAGACCGAGAGCGCCTATTGATCACCGCGGGCGACATGACGATCTATGGTCGCGCGCCGATAACAAGCGCGAGCAATAGGCCGATTACCGAACGAATTCTTCGCTTTGTTCTATTCATTACGATCCTGTCAAGCGCGGTTGTCTTCATCCAGCCGTCACCCTATGAGGGACTAGTTGGTTTGCTTGCGATCGTTTATCTGATTAGGGGCGACGCCATAAATCGCAGGGTGTTGCCGTTCATTTGGCTGACCCTGATCTGGTCGCTGGGCGGGACACTTTCCGTGTTGCCGGTCCTGAACCACCCCGATGCAGTAAAGGCATTCGGAATTTCCATTTATCTGGCCGCGACCGGAGTCCTGTTCGCCTGCCTTTTCGCGCAAGAGAGCGAACATCGGCTTTCAGTCATGCGGAACGCCTATATCCTCACCGCGGTTCTTTCATCGATTTTTGGTACGGCGGAATATTTCAGACTGATCCCCGGTTATGACACTTTCACGTGGGCTGAGCGGGCAACGAGCACGTTTAAAGACCCCAATGCATACGCGCCGTTTCTCGTTCTGCCGCTGCTCTTCCTTGTTCAGACGATCGTCGTCCGGCGCGCGACATTGCGTTATCTCCTCGCCACCACGGTCGTCATCCTCGGATTGCTGCTGACCTTTTCGCGCGGCGGCTTGTCCAATTTTTTGTTTTCGGCAACGGTCATGTTGACCATGATCTTCTTGACGACAAACTCCAGTCGAATACGCACGCGGACGTTGGTGGCTCCTCTTATCGTCGCCGTAATCGGCGTCGCCGTCATGGTGAGCCTGCTATCGTCCGACACTTTTGCACAACTCGCGTCACAACGGACGAGTTTGCTGCAGAATTACGACACAGGCGAAAGCGGACGCTTCGGCATCCAGCTGAGAAGCTTGCCGCTGCTACTCGATCATCCGAATGGACTGGGCCCGGAACAGTTTGGCGCCGTGTTCTATTACGCCGTGCACAACACTTATCTCACTGCTTTCTCAGCATATGGCTGGCTCGGAGGCATCGCCTATTTCGTGCTCGTGCTGTCTACCGTGGTCATCGGCGTCCGCTATTGCTTCCTTGCAAGCCCGGTCCAGGACTCCCTGATCCCCGTCACCGCTGCTTTCTTTGGCCTCGCGCTGGAGGGGTTCGTGATCGATACCGATCACTGGCGCTTCTTTTATCTGATGGCCGGAACGATCTGGGCCCTTGTCGCAGTCGCCGCGAAACATCGAAGCGAGCGATCAATGGTTTCGCCAGTTTTTTGAGAAATCAACAAGACGATGACGGACTGCGTGGAGCTATCGCTTTAGTCGGTCGCCACAATGATCGCCTATCTGCCTTATCGATAGCCCCTGCGCTATGACTACTTTCGGCAGAGCAAGATCGGCTGGTGCTGGGCACCGCCCGGCATATGCACGATCTCGCAATCCTTGAAGCCGACGGCACGGCAGACCTTGAACAGATAATCGGTGCGATAGGCCACCGCCGCCTCCGGCTGCTCGAGCGACTCCACCCGCGCATTGCCGATAGCGTGCTGGAACGTATGCCGGGTGCCGTAAGTGGCGGGGGGATAGTCGAGATTGAAATGCGAATGCATGATCGCGCCGCCCGACTCCAGCAGCCGATAGCTTTCGCGTATGTAGTTCGCGAGCTCGGCTTCCAGCACGTGTGTGAACAGCGAATTGGACACGACCAGGCCGAAGGTCCTATCCGGCTCCGGAACCCGGTAGTGCGCGTTCCTTTCGCCATGCTGGTTGTAGGACACACTGGCGTCGGTGGAATGGTAGAAGCGGAAACGCTCCGGGTCGTAGTGTTTTTCGCACCAGGCGATGGCCTCGGCATCGATATCGATACCGACATAAGTGCCGGTGAAACGGCGCCCGCGGAAATTGTAGTCGCGCAACCAATGCGCCCAGCGCCCGCAGCCGGAGCCAATGTCCAGGATGTTGGATTGGGCATTGGCGAGCCCCTCCGTGAACACGAACATCCAGAAGTCGCGCGCATGCACCAGGAAGTGCACTTGATTGTTGAGGATGCGGTTGCCGACACCGATGCGCACGCGCAAATGGTTGGGCGGCAGGTCGCGGAATTCGGGGTAGATCAGCCGCGGGAGCACGTCGAAGGCATTGATCGCCGCCTTGAACAGAGAATTGAAGGTCAACCGCGAGGTCGACGGAAACAGTTTGCGGATCGTGCGGTCAAAGCTCAAGCGCTTGACGGGCGCCGCCGGCGTGGGCGTAGCGGAGGTGTACGACATGGGATGATTCCCTGTTAGTGCGAAAAACCTCAGCCTTTCGCGATTTTTCTAAGCTTTGACGCTTAAGATACGGTTACACAGCGAACGTGGATTTGGCAGTAGACGCCTCATAGGCCGACCGGTGGCCTTCAAGATGGCGGCGGCGCAGACCTCCGACGAGTCGGCTGAACCAGGTATCCGGCAGCGCCGCCGCGAGGGCATAGGCCGCAAGTGCCTTACCCAGCGACACTCTGCCGGTGCCATCGCGGGCCTCCCACCAGAGCCGCAAAACCGCCCACGGCCGATACGCGGCCGCATGCTTGCGCCGGATTGTGCGCCACAATTTCCCGTGCAACTGCGAAGAGTGCTTGAGCAGCATCCCGTCGGTACCAATGGCGTAAACATAATAAGGCTTGGCGATTTCGATGCCGTGATAGCCTGCCTGCGCGAGACGCAGGTGGAATTCCCAGTCCTCGTAGCCATCGCGCATCGATTCATCGTAGCCGCCGATCGCTTGCCAGCTCGCCTTTCGCAGCAACAGTCCGGACGGCATCGTATTGGTGAACAGCAGATCGAATTTGTTGAAATGGCGCGCGAGTAAGCCCTTTGCGGCGCCCATGAGCCGCATGTGGCTGAACACCACTGCGACATCTGGAGCCGCCAATTGCATCAGCGCCACTGCTTCGGCCAAAAACGGCGGTTCGATCGAGTCGTCGCAATCGAGCGGAAACACCACATCGGCACGCGCAGCGCGGATTCCGGAATTGCGGGCGCCCGCCAAACCGCGATTGTCCTGATGAATCACGCGCGCGCGATCTTCGAGCGCGGCGAGCTTGCGCAGCGTGTCAGCTTCGGTCGACCCGTCATCGACGATGATGATTTCGAAATCGCGAAATGTCTGG
>DAIRFM010000107.1:0-5988 GCA_036795025.1 Burkholderiales bacterium
CCAAAAAACAACTAGACACCGTCTGTATCGCAAACGGCGATGGCCCGGTAAAGTCTGGCGGCGACAAGCGTTATGCCCATCGACCGTCTTCCATCCGCCGGGATCAGTCGCATGCCAGATCGGCTTGGGGCCGGATCTGGCAGCCTGATGCGTTGAATATTGTAAACGCATTATCAATCATGACTCTGCACGGTACCACGCCCGGGCGTGCCCCTCAAGGATGGCGAATCGCGTGCCTCGCTGCCGTCGCCCAAGCGTGCGTCTACCTGTGCTGCTCCCAGTCCAGGCGCGGATCGCGGCTGCCGGCCGGGGGGCAGCCTGCGGGCATCGCTTCGGCCGTGCAACCATAGTTTGACTTTGCGCAGCGCCAGCGCGGTGTTTCTCGCATAGATCGAGCCACAGGCGAATAAGCGAGGCGGCAATCATGTTACCCATGGACTACATTGAAAACCGAACCTACGACGAAATCAAGGTTGGCGATTCGGCGACGCTCACGCGCACCCTGAAACCCGAGGATATCCAGCTCTTCGCCATCATGTCGGCCGCAGCGGCCCGCACTACCCCAGGCGGTCCAGTTCCCGCAGCACCGCAGCGCCCATCCCGCTCGAAGAGACCGGGGACCTGCCCGGCTCGCAGATGTCGGCGGTGCGTACTCCGAGCGCGAGCGCTGCGCCCACCGCGCGCTCCAGCAGCGCGGCATCGTCCGGCCGCTCGAGCGACAGCCGCAGCATCATCGCGACGCTGAGGATCGCCCCCAGCGGATTGGCGATGCCTTGTCCCGCGATGTCGGGCGCGCTGCCGTGCACCGGCTCGTACAGGGCCGCGCGGCGGCCGCCGGCATCGACCGGGCCGAGCGATGCCGAGGGCAGCATGCCGAGCGAGCCTGCCGCCATCGCCGCGCAATCGGACAGGATGTCGCCGAAGATATTGTCGGTGACGATGACATCGAACTGCGCCGGCGCGCGCACCAGCTGCATGGCGCAATTGTCGACGTACAGGTGGCGCAGCGCGATGTCGGGGAATTCGGCGTCGCGCAAGGCCTGGACTTCCTCGCGCCACAGCACCCCCGCCTCCATCACGTTCGCCTTGTCGACCGAGCACACCTGGCTGCGCCGCGAGCGGGCGAGCTCGAAGGCAAAGCGCGCAATGCGGCGGATTTCGGAGGAAGTGTAGGTCTGCGTGTTGAAACCTCGCCGCTCGCCGTTGGGCAGGGTTTCGATGCCGCGCGGCTTGCCGAAATAGATGCCGCCGATGAGTTCGCGCACGATGACGAAATTCACCCCCTCGAGCACGCGGTTTTTCAGAGACGATGCCTCGTACAGCGCCGGGATGGTGACGATCGGCCGCAGATTGGCGAAAAGCTCGAGCGAGCGGCGCACATGCGGCAGGCCGCCGGCGTTGCGCGCTTCGCGCGGAATCGCGTCGGCATCCATGCCGCCGACGGCCCCGAGCAGGATGGCGTGCGCAGCGCGGATCGCGTCCTCAGTGGCCTTGGGCAGCACCTGCCCGAGCCTGCGGTAGGCGCCGGCACCGTAAGGATGTTCGTCGAGCACGACGTCCAGCTTGCGGCGCGCGACAAACCATTCGAGGACGCGGCGCGCCTCCGCGGTCACTTCGGGGCCGATACCGTCGCCGGGCAGGATGGCAATCTGCTTTTTGCTCACGCTGTTGCTCCCATTGTCCTATGGCATATGCGAGAAGCGCATCCTACCTGATCGTCATGCTCTTGCGTGACGGTGGAGCGACGGCTGGCTTCGGGGGCGGACGCCGCGAGGGATTCCCCGTCTATAATACAGTCCATGATCGATGGCCATTGCGTCAAGTGCCCCGGGCGCATGCTCTGAATTGCACTACCCCCCAATTATTCACCAATGCAGGAAGTCGAGAGAAATCGAAGAATGACAAATCAAGAGATTCCAACACTGCACGACATCATCGCCGCGCGGCCGCACGTGTACCGTTATCTGAAGCCCACCCCCCTGTACCGCTATTTCGGACTGAGCGACCTGCTTGGAGCCAACGTATGGGTGAAGCATGAGAACCACCAGCCCGTCGGCGCATACAAGGTGCGAGGCGGGCTGAATCTGGTGGCGCATTTGAGCCAGAAAGAGCGCGATTCAGGCCTGTTTACCGCCTCGACCGGGAACCACGGCCAGAGTATCGCCTTCGCCGCGCGCGCGCATGGGCTGCGCGCGACTATTGCCGTGCCGGAAGGCGCAAACCCGGGCAAGGTGGCGGCGATGCGCAGCCTCGGCGCCGAGGTTGTAATTCACGGCCCCAATTATGAGAGCGCGCTCGAATGGGTAGTGGCCGCGGCCGCGGCGCAAGGCGGCCGCCTGGTCGGGGCGACCGAGGACCTGTTGATTCATGGCGTCGGAACGTACGGCCTCGAAATAATCGAGGACCTGCCTGAGGTGGATGCGATCATCGTTCCCGTCGGTGCCGGCAGCGGCGCCTGCGCGACCAGCATCGTCGCCAAGACCATCAATCCCCGGATCGAGGTCATCGCGGTGCAGTCGGCCCAGGCGCCGGCGATGCAGCAAAGCTGGGTCGCGGGCAGGCCGGTGATCGTGGACGCGCATACCGTCGCCGATGGGCTGGCCTTGAGCGTTCCGTTCGAGAACACGCGACGGATCCTGCGCAAATACCTGGACGATTTCGTGCTGGTCGATGACGGCGCGATCGAGGACGCAGTCCTGCTGCTGCTGGAACACACGCATAATCTTGCGGAGGGCGCGGGCGCTGCCCCTCTTGCGGCCGCGCTGAAACTCAAGGACAGGCTGGCCGGAAAAAACGTGGTCCTGGTGATGACCGGGGGCAATCTTTCCATCGATCGGTTGCGCAAGCTGCTGGCGCGGCCAGGGAAGCATAGCGGCCACGCTTCGGGCTAGAATCCGACGCATGAGCGCCATTCCCTCTCCGGAAAAAAACGTCCTCGGCGGGCCGTTGCTCGCCTGCGGCTACGACCCGCTGACGGGTTTTTTCCGCGACGGCTGCTGCGCCACGCGCGGTGCCCAGGGTGTGGCGCACCTGGTCTGCGTCAAAGTGACGGAGGAGTTTCTCGAGTTTTCGCGCGCGCATGGCAACGACCTGTCGACGCCGCGTCCCGAGATGCGCTTCCACGGTCTCAAGCCCGGCGACCGCTGGTGCCTGCACGTGCTGCGCTGGATCGAGGCCTGGGAGGCGGGCAGGGCGCCCAAGGTCGTGCTCGAGGCGACGCACGAGGACGTGCTCCAGCTGGTGCCGTTGCGGGCGCTCAAGCGTCACGCGCTCGATCTGCACTGAGCGTGGCTGGCGCGCGGCGCATGGGCGTGCGGCTGAATCCGGGCAGATCGGTCGCGATTATCGGCGGCGGTCCTGCCGGACTCTCGGCGGCGGAGGCCGCGAGCAACGCCGGCATGCGCGTCGATGTCTACGATGCCATGCCCTCGGTGGGGCGCAAATTCCTGATGGCCGGCAAGGGCGGCCTGAACCTCACCCACTCGGAGCCGCCCGAGGCCTTTCTCGCCCGCTACGGCGCCCGCCGCGCACACCTCGAGCCCTTGCTCTCCGGCTTCGGGCCCGAAGCCCTGCGCGCGTGGGTGCGCGGACTCGGCGTCGAGACCTTCGTCGGCAGCTCCGGCCGCGTGTTCCCCTCCGGCATGAAGGCCGCACCGCTGTTGCGCGCATGGCTGCACCGCTTGCGCGCCGCCGGCGTGAACTTCCATATGCGTCATCGCTGGTGCGGTTGGGAGGAGGATGGGGCGCTGCGCTTCTCGACGCCGCAGGGCGTGCGCGCAGTGCGCGCCGACGCCGTCGTGCTGGCGCTGGGCGGCGGCAGTTGGGCGCGGCTCGGTTCCACCGGCGCCTGGGTGCCGCTGCTCGCCGCACGCGGCGTTCGCGTCGAACCGCTGCGGCCCGCAAACTGCGGCTTCGATGTCGGTTGGAGTGAGCACTTTCGCGCGCGCTACGCCGGCCACCCGGTCAAGGCGGTGGTCCTGGCCCATACCGGTTCCGATGGCGTCGAGTCTCGCCAGCAGGGCGAATTCATGGTTACTGCGACCGGGGTCGAAGGCGGCCTGATCTACGCCCTGTCGGCGCGCTTACGCGACCAGATCGAGGCAACAGGCGTCGCGCTGTTGCGCCTGGATCTGGCGCCAGGCCGGGACTTGGCGCGTTTGGTACGGGAACTGTCGCGGCAACGCGGTTCGAGTTCGATGGCGAATCACCTGCGGCGCCGGGCGGGCATCGAAGGGGTGAAGGCGGGGCTGCTGCGGGAGCTGCTGCCGGCGCAGGACTTCGCCGATCCCGTTCGTCTCGGTGCCGCGATCAAGGCGCTGCCGCTGCGACTGACCGCGACGCGTCCTCTGGATGAAGCGATCAGCAGCGCGGGCGGCGTCGCCTTCGAAGCGCTCGATCAGCGCCTGATGCTCCTGGCCCTGCCGGGTGTGTTCTGCGCCGGGGAGATGCTCGACTGGGAGGCGCCGACCGGAGGCTATCTGCTGACGGCGTGTTTCGCCAGCGGCCGCGCAGCCGGTGCCGGCGCCATCGCCTGGCTCGAGGCCGGACGCTGCATGGGGACCCAAGGAAGGGGCGGGACCCTTCCTTTCCCGCCCTGACACCCTCATTTTGCAAGTCGGTGCTAAGCTCGGAGCCGTGAGTTATTCATTTCCGCCATGACCAACGTCCCGCATCCCGTGCATCGCATCGAGCTGCGCGTGCAGGAACTCGCGCAGTTGTTCAACTCGATGGACCCGACGCCGTTCCATCACAAGGATCTGGATCGCGATGCCGAGGCGTTCATCGAAAGCTGGGCGCTGGAGTTTCCGCAGGACAGCCGCTTCCACATCACGGTCCATCTCGGGCAGATGCCGCCGGAGGACCCCACCGCGCTGGTGGCCGAGGCGATCCACAATTATTTCGACTACAAGTCCGAACTGGCGCGCCGCGAGGTGCGGGTGCTGCTGTTGGAGGGGCGCGCGAGCCTGATGATAGGCATCGGCTTCCTCGCCCTGTGCCTGGTCGGCGCGGAGATGCTGGCCACGTTCGCGACCGGGACCTTCCTCAAGGTCCTGCGCGAGAGCCTCACCATTGCCGGCTGGGTCGCGATGTGGCGGCCGATGCAGATTTTTCTGTATGAATGGTGGCCGCTCATGCGCAGGAGCCGGATCTACCGCAGCCTGAGTCGCGCGCAGGTGCACGTGTCGCAGGGGAAACCTTAGTCAAAGGTTCACGCTCCTGCGAGCGTGGCGCAAGCGTAGTGAGCTACTGATCCACCCAGGTGACCACGGCGTCCACCGCGGCGCGGCTGGTGCGAAAACGGTTCACGGGGTGCGCCGCATCCTCGTAACCGAACGACATCCCGCATACGACGAGCCGGTCCTCAGGCAAGCCGAAATACGAGCGCAGGAATTTCGGCTGCGCCGCCAGGGCAGCCTGCGCGATGCTGGCGATGCCGAGGCTGCGCGCGGCAAGCATGAAGTTGTTCACCCACGCGCCGCAATCGAGCACGCCGTACACGCCCAGCGCCTCGTTCGTGGTGACGATCATGGCGTGCGGCGCGCCGAACAGGCGGTAGTTCTCCATCGTCTGCCGCGCCGAGGCCTCGCGATCGCCGCGCGCGATGCCCACGCTCTCATAGAGTTGGAAGCCGCACTCGCGCCTGCGCTCCAGGTATACGCCGCGGTATTCCCGCGGGAACGCAAAATCGGGTTCCGGCTTGCGCCCGGCGGCGTATTCGCAGATCGCGCTGCGGAAGCGATCGGTCCCCGCGCCGCGGGTGATCACGGCCTGCCACGGCTGCGAGTTGCACCACGAGGGCGTGCGCTGCGCGATCTGCAGCATGCGCGTGATGGTGGGCGTATCCACCTGACGCGGCAAAAATGCGCGTCAGCTGTAGCGTTCACTGAGCAGGTGCTGGAATGCTTCGGACGACGGTGTGGATGGTTCTGCTCCCATGAGTTCTCCTTAGAAATCGTTGCGGATTACTTCGCGACGGCCTGGCTTAAG
>DAIRFM010000353.1:0-2085 GCA_036795025.1 Burkholderiales bacterium
GGTCAGCGGATCTAGCCTTTTGCGGCTTTGACGAACGCGATAGAGGACTGGAATATCTCCAGATCCTTTTCGTAATCGGCAGAGTTTTCGTGGTTGATCTGAATCCATTCCCTGGTGCTCTTCCTGCCCTTTGGCTCAAACGGAACGACGTTGTCCTTGGAGAACTGGAGATTTGCAGCTTCCGCAGCCGAGAGTCTCACGCCCACACCGCCGTTACAGACGCACGCGAACATCTTCTTGCCGACGAAGTAGGCGAGGAGGCCGGTCATTTCTCCTGCTTCCACACCCGAGAGTTTCAGCAGCATGGCGTCCAGGACTTGCTTGTGGCTCAGATCGATTGGGTTGGGGGTCGCCATATGTCGCCTTAGGTAAATCCAATCCGGTTATAGCCCGGCGGTGGTCCTGCCACAGTCAAGCCGTCGCGGGACGCGCCCCAAGTTTACGCAGGCTCGCCTGCTCGCCCAGCTTGTTCAAGGCCTGGTACAAGGCGCCTGCATCGAGATAATCGGCGCCGGCGGCGCAGTCGAGAAATTTCGCCGTCAGTTCCTCTTGCTTGAGCGGCAGCTTGGCGTTGCCGCGCGCAAAGCGGATCTCGCCCGAGTCCAGTTTGCGCCCGTCCCGCAGCTCGAGCACGACGCGGTCGGTCAGCGCGAAAATCGGCTCGATCGGGCACTTCGTGTCCACCGTCGCAATTTTCACCTTGCCCATCGCCTCGCGCACCGGCGCTTCAGCGACGAATCCGTCCGTGAGTTCCGCCAGCCCCACCTTGCGCCGCACCAGCGCGGACGCGACCGCGAATTCGAGACTGAACTTAGCTTCGAGCCCGGTCACCGGCGCGTGATTGCGCAGCATCGAGGCCTGTGCCACGCCGATGGTGGCATCGATTTGCCTGACGTCCTGCGCCTTCAGGTCGTGCGCTGTTGCCAGGTCGAGCACGGCGTCGATCACGCGATGGGTGGCATAGCACATCGGGTACTTTTTGATCGACAGGCCGGTATCGAGAATGCGCAATTGCTTGCCCAGGCCGGACGCCGGGCGCTCGCGCTCGGCGCGGCCTTTGGGTGAGAACGCGGCGAGGAAGCCCGCGTGATGCTCGAACGCGTCTGGCGCGGAGGTCAGGCCCATGGCAGCGAGCCGCACTGCTTCGATGGCGCAGGCCGCGGCGCGACCGGCGTGCAGCGGCTTGGTCATGGTGCCGAAATTGGCTACCAGCCCGCTCGCCATGCTCGCCGCCAGGCCGAGCGCGTTGCGGCAGTCCACGGGGGAAAGCTGGTGCAGATGCGCCACGGCGGCGGCCGCGCCCACCGTGCCCAGCACCGCCGTAGGATGCCAGCCTTTCAGGTGGTAGGCGTCGGGTTCGCGCGACAGCAACTCGGCCCAGACTTCGTAACCCACCAGATAGGCACGCAGCGCGTCCGCGCCGGAGGCGCCCAGATGCTCGCCCTCGGCCAGCACCGCCGGCACCAGCACCGTGCTCGGATGACCGCCGAGCGCGACGTCGTCGTAGTCGAGCGCGTGGGCCGCGGTGGCGTTGATCAGCGCGGCATCGGCTGCGGCCGCACTCTCCGCGCCGAACAGCACGCGCGCTTCGCGCGCGGCGGAACGCCGCGCCGCCACGAATTGGCGCACGATACCCACCACCGTTTCGTTCCTGCCGGCGATCATGGTGGCGATGGTGTCGGTGAAGCCGGTGCGCACGATGCGCGCCGCCTCCTCTGGTACAGCGGTGCCGCCGCTGACGAAATGCGCGATCGAATCGGTCAAGCCGCTCATGCCTCCGCCTCCTTTTCCGGTGTCGCGGTTTCGCATTGGCACTGTCGGCGTCCGGCGGCATTCGCGGTCGGTCGCATCCCCGCAAAGCGGAGCCCCTGCTCCCTGCTCATGCCGCCACTCCTTCTGTGCCATGTTCGCGCAAACCGCAAACTATGGGTTATATTAGCGCCGGAGGAGGGAAGATGCTAAAAAACTTGATGCTTTCCCTGGCGACAGTGTCGGCGGCGGTTCTTTGTCCGGCGGCCCTCGCGCAGGAGTTTCCCAACCGCCCGGTGAGGATCATCGTTCCCTGGCCGCCCAGCGGCAACGTGG
>DAIRFM010000008.1:0-6583 GCA_036795025.1 Burkholderiales bacterium
TGATCTCGCGCAACAGCGGCGTCAGCACTTTCGCGCCCTCGAGGAAGGCGAGGAATCCACGCCCTTCGACACCGAGCTTGGCCGCCTCCACTTCGGCATAACCGCGGAACGCCGTGCTTTCGGCGAGAGAGTCGGGAAGCGTGCTGGCCTCGGTGGCGGAAAGCCCCTGCAGCCAGGTGAGCGCGTCGCTGATGTCGTCGTGCTCGAAGCCGGCGGCGGTAAGCTTGCGCGCCAGCGCATCTTGATCGGGATAGAGGTCGGTCTGGTAGTAGTTCTCGAACAGGTAGACGAGTATGTCGAACATTCTTGTGGGCGGCCCCTTAGGGAAATTCGATATGGATTGCGTCGCGGGGGGCGGGCGCCGCTGATCCGAGCGAGAACAAAGCGCTGCGAGGACTAATGACCATCAATACTGCCACTCCTGATAGTCGAGATACCTCAATCGGAGCCTCGTTAGGAGGTTCTCTGGTACAGCCCGCCGGGCAGGCTCGCGACCTTGCCCTCGAGCTCTAATTGCAACAGCATGGCCGATACCGCGGCCGCCGTCAAGCCGCTTCTCGCGCACAGCGTGTCGATATCACAGGGGTCGTAGCCCAGGTGTGCGAGCAATCCGGTGACCTCCGGATCCGCGGCCGCAGGCGGCGCTGCAAACCCTTTCATTCCCAGTTCCTGCAGCAGGTCCTGCGCGCTTTCCACCAGCTTTGCGCCTTGCTTGATGAGCGCGTGGCAGCCCTTCGCGTGCGGCGAGTGTATCGATCCCGGAATGGCGAACACGTCGCGCCCCTGCTCGGCGGCGAACCGGGCGGTGATGAGCGAGCCCGAGGCGAGCGCCGCCTCCACTACCAGGCAGCCGCGCGCAAGGCCCGAGATGACGCGGTTGCGCCGCGGAAAATTGCTGCCATGCGGTGGCGTGCCCAGCGCAAATTCGCTCACGATCAGCCCCTCGCGCGCGATGCGCTCGCCCAGCGCCCGGTTGCGTTGCGGATAGAGGATGTCGGCGCCGGTGCCGAGCACCGCGATGGTGGAGCCCGTCCCCTCCAGCCCGCCGCGGTGCGCCGCGGCGTCTATGCCCAGCGCCAGTCCGCTGACGATGGTGAGGCCGGCGGCGCTGAAAGCGCGCGCAAACTGTTCCGCGTTGCTTATCCCCTGGGGCGTGGCATTGCGGCTGCCGACCACGGCAAGGCCTGGGCGCGCGAGCAACTCGCGCCGGCCGCGCAAGTACAGCAGCGCGGGCGGATCCGGGGTTTCGAGCAGCGGCTGCGGATAATCACCGTCGGCGAGCGTGAGGACGGCATGGCCGTCCGCCGCTGCCCATTCGAGCGCGGCATCGACCGCGGGAGAGTCAAGATCGGAGAGTATGCGCCCGGCAATCTCGGCGGAAACAATTCTTGCGAGCGCGCCGCGGCCGGCGGCCAGGACTTGCTGCGGCAGGCCGAAGGCGGTCAGGAGCCGCCTCAGGCTTTGGCCGCCCAGCCCCGGCACCAGGCTGAGCTTGATCCACGCAGCGAGCTCAGCATCGTGCTGCATTGTGTTCCGGGTTGGCCAAATTGGGGATTTGGGACGGGTACGCCCCCTTTTCCTTACTGCGTGTCAGGGGGTGGTCACCACGTCGTCGATCAGCACCGGGCGGCTCGCCGACATCACCAAGGCGTAGGAAACCCGGTCGAAGGTGCGAAATACGAAGACGAGGCCGTAACGCTCGTCAGGCAGCTTGGTCGCCTCGACCTTGTCGGCGCCGAACCATTTGCGACTGGGCGTCCTCTCCAGATTGGTGCGGCCCAGGCGCAGAAGGGCGAGCACATGGCCGGGCTCGAGTCCATCGCTCCTGCCCTTGTTGAGTGTAACGACGTTTTGCGGACCGGTCTCGCGCAGTCCGCCGCGGGTGGCGATGATGCGGCCATTAATCGACGCAGTGGGCGCATGCGGCGCGTAGTTGTTGAGCGTGATCGGTCCGGCGGCGACCAGCCGGTCGCCCTTGCCGATCTCCTGCTGGGCGGCGAAGATTTCTATGGTTGCAGGATCGCCGGTCTTGATCACCTTGCTGTCGCCGAGAAACACGGCTTCGTAACCGAGCGTCTTCTGGCTGTCAGGATCGATGAGGGGATTGCCCGGGCGATAGATCTGCCACAGGCTGTCGAGTTTTGCGTCCTTGATGCCGCTGACATAGGCCACGTCACCCGAGCCCAGGTAGACGCGGTCGGCCTGCGCGGCGATGATGCGCGGCGCTCGGTCCAGGCCATCTGGCTCGATCACTAACGGCCGCGACAGGAAAGGTTCGATAACCCTGGGCGGAATGCTGGGAACGGCCTGCTTGCTGGTGTCTTCGGAGCGCACGCGCGGCGACAGCCTGACCGTGTCGCCCATCCTGAGTTCGGGCTGCTGCCCGGAGCGGTCGAGCACAATGACATCGCCGGGGTAGATCCAGTGGGGGTTTTTAATCTCGTCCTGGTTCAGCTTCCACATCTCCGGCCAGCGCCACGGATCCTTGAGAAACTTTCCGGCAATGCTCCACAGCGTGTCGCCGGGCACGACGACGTAGCGATTCGGCACGTTGTCCTGCAGCATGACATCCGATCGCTGCTGCGCCATGAGGGACGTAGCCGCCAGCGTCGCGGCCAGCATGGCGAATATGATAGACTTGCGCATAGGAGCCTCGAACCTATCTAAATAGAGGGCTGAATCATATAAAGTCTAGCACGCTTTTTACAGACTTCATTAAATTTAGCACCTAATCCGTTCAATTAGCAAGTTTTTATGTCTAGCCTGCACATCCTGCGCTATCCCGATGCCCGCTTGCACAAAACTGCAGCGCCGGTGGAGGAAGTAAATGAAAGCATCCGCACCCTGGTCGCCGACATGGCCGAAACCATGTACGCCGCGCCCGGCGTCGGCCTTGCTGCCACCCAGGTGAATGTGCACAAACAGGTGATCGTCATCGACGCGTCGGAAACGCGCGATAAACTTCTGACGCTGATCAATCCGGAAATCCTCGCCGCCAGCGGCGTGGCCGATTGCGAAGAGGGATGCCTGTCGCTGCCCGGCATTTACGAGAGAATCGCGCGCGCCGAGCGTATCGCCGTGCGCGCGCTGGGGCTGGACGGCCGGACTTTTACCATGGACGCCGAGGGCATGCTCGCCGTTTGCATCCAGCACGAGGTGGACCACCTGAAGGGCCGGGTGTTCGTCGAATACCTGTCGCGGCTGAAGCAGACCCGCATTCGCGCCAAGTTGCAGAAGCAGCAGCGCCAGAGCGCGTAATTCTCCGGCTGCCTCCGCGCCGATGCGCCTTATTTTCGCCGGCACTCCAGAGTTCGCTGCGCGCGCTCTGGCGGCGCTCGCGCGTGCGGGGCATGACATCGCGCTGGTGCTTACCCAACCGGACAGGCCGGCGGGCCGGGGGCTTAGACTCGTGCCCAGCGCGGTAAAAGCGCTGGCGCAGGAACGCGGTCTGGCGCTGTATCAACCCGCCAGCTTGAAAGACGAGGAGACGCACGCGCGCCTGCGCACGCTCGGCGCCGACGCCATGGTGGTCGCGGCCTATGGGCTGATTCTGCCCGAGCCGGTACTCGCGGTGCCCCGCCTCGGCGCCATCAATATTCACGCCTCGCTGCTGCCGCGCTGGCGCGGCGCGGCGCCAATCCAGCGCGCCATCCTCGCCGGCGATGCGCGCACGGGCATATCCATCATGCAGATGGACCGCGGCCTCGATACCGGCCCGGTACTCGCCGCCGAGTCGATGCCGATCGCGGCAGACGACACCAGCGCGAGCCTGCACGACAAGCTGGCCGAGCTCGGCGCGCGCCTGATCGTGGCCGTTCTCGCCCAGCTCGAGCAGGCCCAGCTCAGCCCGCGGCCGCAGCCGGCGGCGGGCGCAAGCTACGCCGCAAAAATCACCAAGGCGGAAGCCGAAATCGACTGGAGCGAGGCCGCGCCGGTCATCGAGCGCAAGGTGCGCGCCTTCAATCCCCTGCCCGGCGCGTCCGCGATAATTAAAGGCGCCGGACTGAAAATCTGGCGCGCTCGCGTGAGCACAGCGGAGGGCGCGCCGGGCACGATACTGGAGGTCGGCGCCAAGGGCATCGTCGTGGCCTGCGGCACCAAGGCACTGTGCGTGCTGGAGTTGCAGCGCGCCGGCGGCAAGAGACTGGCGGCGGCGCAGTTCCTCGCCGGCTTCCCGCTCGCCGCGGGCGAACGGCTTGAATTTTCCGGGAAGACCACCATCTAACAGGCTGTTGAACAACTGGCTTCATCAGCGATTTGCGCATCACCGTTAAATGGATTCACTCTCAACAGCCTCTGCTTTGGGGGATATAAAAGGGGGGCCCTTTTTCGATACCCTGCTGACAGCCTCGACAACCAACGTTACAAGGAATCCCGGGATGTTCGGAAACTGGCTTAAGACCACTATCCTGATGGCAGGCATCGTGGCGCTGTTTGGCGCCGTCGGTGCCGCATTCGGCGGCGCAAACGGCATGCTGCTGGCGCTCGCGCTCGGCGGCGTGATGAACATCTTCGCCTACTGGTTCTCGGACAAGATGGTGCTCTCGATGTACAACGCGCGGGAAGTCGACGCCGCGAGCGCACCGCAGTTCTACAGCGTGGTGCGCGAATTGTCGCAGCGCGCCGGGCTGCCCATGCCGCGCGTCTATCTCATCGACGAGGCCCAGCCCAACGCCTTTGCCACCGGGCGCAATCCCGAGCATGCCGCGGTGGCGGCGACCACCGGCATCCTGCAGCTGTTGACGGCGCGCGAGTTGCGCGGCGTGATGGGGCACGAACTGACGCATGTGAAGCATCGCGACATCCTGATTTCCACCATCGCCGCCACCGTGGCCGGAGCGATCTCCTCCATCGCCCAATTCGGCTTCCTGTTCGGCGGGCGCGGCGAGGGCGAACGCCCCAATCCGGTGGTCGGGCTGATCGTAATGATCCTGGCGCCGATCGCGGCCATGCTGATCCAGATGGCGATCTCGCGCGCGCGAGAATTCGAGGCTGACCGCGGCGGCGCCGAAATCTGCGGCGACCCGAACGCGCTCGCCGATGCTCTGGAAAAAATGGAGCGTTACGGCAAGGGCCTGCCGCTTGCGGCGGCCGAAGAGCATCCGGCGACGGCGCAGATGATGATCGTCAACCCGCTCTCCGGTGGCGGCATCCAGAACCTGTTCAGCACCCACCCTGCGACCGAGGTACGCATCGCTCGCTTGCGCGCGATGGCCTGAGCCGTCAAGCAGGTTCTCTCCGCCTCCGTCCCGGTGTAGGATGCGGGCTT
Organism: Burkholderiales bacterium; assembly: GCA_036795025.1. Taxonomy (GTDB): domain Bacteria; phylum Pseudomonadota; class Gammaproteobacteria; order Burkholderiales; family SG8-39; genus 2-12-FULL-64-23. The sequence goes on from DAIRFM010000008.1 coordinate 5,270, forward strand.
CGTCTTTCACCACTCCGGCATTGCAGCCATGGCGGCTGAAGTGCCGCTTGTTCCCTTGTCCAGATCCGCTAATCTAGAGCAAGCGCTGTACGCCGCCGGCGACGCCGTCGCGCAGGTGCGCGCCGGCCGCAGTTTGTCGGACGCGCTCGAGCGCCTGGAAGCGGGCTCGAGCCTGGGCGCGGCGGTGCAGGATCTGGCCTACGGCACGCTGCGCAGCCTGGGCCTGCTTGATGCCCTCCTGGCCGAGTTGCTGCGCAAGCCGGTCAAGCCGGCCCTGCAGGCCCTGCTGCTGGTTGCGTTGTATCAGTTGCGCGCGCGTCCGCGTACCAGCCATACCACGGTGGATCAGGCGGTGCGCGCGGTGTCGCGCCTCGAGCCTGCGGCCAAGGGCCTTGCCAACGCCGTGCTGCGCAATTATCTGCGCGAGGCGGACGCGCTCGTTGCACGCTGTGACTCCGACACCGCGCACTACTCCTACCCGCAGTGGTGGATAGACCGCGTGCGCGCGGCCTGGCCGCAACACTGGGAGTCGGTTCTGAATGCAGGCAACCTCCACCCGCCCATGACCTTGCGCGTCAACCGGCGCCGCCTCACGGCCGAGCAGTATCTGGCCAAACTGGGCGAGCGCGGCCTCGCCGGCGAACTCGTCGGAGCGCAGGCGATACTGCTCGAGCGCCCGGTGCCGATAGAGTCTGTTCCCGGTTTCGGCGCGGGCGAGGTATCGATACAGGACGCCGGCGCCCAGCTCGCCGCTCCGCTGCTCGACGTTCGACCGGGCATGCGGGTGCTCGATGCCTGCGCCGCTCCTGGTGGCAAGGCCGGGCATATCCTGGAACTTGCCGATTGCGCGCTCACGGCATTGGACAGCGACCCTGCACGCGTGCCTCGCATCAGCGACAACCTGGCGCGCCTCGGCTTTTCCGCGCGTGTCGTCTGTGCCGACTGCTTATCGCCTGCAGGGTGGTCGGACGGCGGGCTCTTCGACCGCATCCTGCTCGATGCGCCCTGCACCGCCTCCGGCGTGGTCAAGCGCCACCCCGACATCAAATGGCTGCGCCGCGAAAGCGACATCGCTCAGCTGGCGGCGACCCAGAGCCGGATGCTGGATGCGCTGTGGCAACAGTTGGCGCCGGGTGGTAAATTGCTGTATGCGACGTGCTCGGTGTTCCCGCAGGAAAACGCACAGACGATCGATTTCTTCCTGGCACGCAGCAATGGAGCCCGCCGCCTGCCGCTGCCGGGACTCGAGGGAGGACAGCTGTTGCCCGATGCGCGGCATGACGGTTTTTTCTATGCGCTGCTGGAAAAAAATTA
>DAIRFM010000008.1:6683-15752 GCA_036795025.1 Burkholderiales bacterium
TGTTGCCCGATGCGCGGCATGACGGTTTTTTCTATGCGCTGCTGGAAAAAAATTAGAACATGACCCTGCGGCTGCTCGCTTCGCTGCTGCTCGCGCTCGTGCTCGGCTGGACTGCGCCGGCGCGCGCCAGCAACATTGAGATCAGCCATATCGCGCTCGAGGGCAACGACGAGGGCTACGCCCTGGATGCCGATTTCGAGATCGAGCTCAACCCGCGGCTTGAGGACGCCATCAACAAGGGCGTGCCGCTGTACTTCGAAGTCGAGTTCGAGCTGACGCGCAAACGCTGGTACTGGTTCGACGACAGCGTCGCCCGGCAACTGATGCTGCGCCTGTCCTACCACGCGCTCACGCGCCAATACCGCATTTCGAGCGGCGCCCTGTATCAAAGCTTTTCCACCCTGCCCGACGCGCTGCGGGTGCTGTCGCGGGTGCGCTCGTGGCAGGTGCTGGAGCGCGCAGAGGTGAGCGCCGGCGCCGATTACCAGGCGGGGCTGCGCATGCGCCTCGACGTGACTCAGCTGCCCAAGCCGTTCCAGGTGAATGCGCTCACCAGCCGGGAATGGAATCTCGCCTCCGAATGGCGGCGCTGGCCGTTTAGGGTCAAGGCGCCGGTGACGGAGAAGGCGCCGCAATGAAATACGTGCTCATATTCAGCGTGGCGCTGGGCGCGATCCTGCTGTTCCTGCTGGCGGCGGCGAGCGGCAACACCGCCCTGTTCTCCCGCCACTACGCGCTGCTGCTCGGCCTGAACGCGGCGCTGGCCGCGGCGCTGCTGGCGTTGATCGGCTATCAGCTGTGGGTGCTCACGGCCAAGCTGCGCGCGCGTGTGTTCGGCTCGCGTCTGACGCTGCGCTTTCTGCTCATGTTTCTGCCCATGGTCATCGTGCCCGGAGGCCTCGTGTACGTGGTGTCGCTGCAGTTCATGGCAAAAAGCATCGAATCCTGGTTCGACGTGCGCGTCGATAACGCGCTCGAGGGCGGGCTCAACCTCGGCCGCACCGCGCTCGATCTGCTGCTCACGGAACTCCACGACAAGGCGCGCCGCATGGCGCTCGAACTTTCCGACAAGACGCCGGCGCAGCAGGTCGTGCTGCTCAACCGGCTGCGCGAACAGGCGGGCGTCGACGATGCGCTGCTGCTGTCGTCCGGCGGCAACGTCATCGCCAGCGCGAGCAAGGGCGTGGGCAAACTCCTGCCCGACCTGCCCAACACCATCATCCAGCGCCAGGCGCGACAAAGCCGCGGTTACTCCGCGCTCGAAGGTGCCCCCGACAAGGGATTGAGCCTGCGCGTGCTGGTTCCGGTAGCCGCGCTCAGCATCGCCGAGGACGAGCGTCTGCTGCAGCTCCTGCAGCCGGTGCCGCCGACGCTGGCGCGGGATGCGGAGGCAGTGCAGGAGGTATACCGCGACTACAAGGAGCTGTCGCTATCGCGTCAGGGCCTGAAGGAGATCTACATCCTCACGCTTACGCTGACGCTGCTGCTGACGCTATTCTCCGCCACCGCTCTCGCCTTCCTGCTCTCGTCGCGCCTGTCAGAGCCTTTGGCGCTGCTCGCCGCGGGCACCCAGGCGGTGGCGCGCGGGGACTACAGCCGCCGCGCGCAAGTCACCAGCAGCGATGAACTGGGCATTCTCACCCAATCGTTCAACAGCATGACCGAGCAACTGGACGATGCGCGCAGCGTGGCCGAATCGCACCGCGCCGAACTCGAAACGGCCAAGGCTTATCTCGAGAACATCCTCGCCAATCTTTCTGCCGGCGTGCTGGTATTCGACGAACAGTTGCGCCTGGGCACCGTGAATCATGGGGCTGGCGCCATCCTGCAGGAAACATTCGAAGGCCTGAAGGGCCAGGCCCTAAGCGATTGGCCGCGGCTGCAGCCGCTGGCGCGCGCCATCGTCGAAGGCTTCAAGCAGCACGACACCGACACCTGGCAACAGCAGCTGGAGCTTGCCGAGCGCACGCTGCTGGTGCGCGGCTCGATTCTGCCGCGCGCGAGCGGCGGCGGCTACGTGGTCGTGTTCGACGACGTCACCAAGCTGGTCCAGGCGCAGCGGGCTACCGCCTGGGGCGAGGTGGCGCGGCGCCTGGCACACGAAATCAAGAACCCGCTCACGCCGATTCAGCTCTCGGCTGAACGCCTGCAGGCGAAGCTCGCAAACAAGCTCGCGCCCGAGGATGCGGCGACGCTGAGCCGCGCCACCGAGACCATCATCAATCAGGTCGCGGCGATGAAGGGGATGGTGGACGATTTCGGCGAATATGCGCGCACGCCCGCGCCAAACCTGCAGCCGCTGGACCTGAACGCGCTGGTGCGCGAGGTGCTCGGCCTGTACGAGCATGCCGGCGCGCTGGTGCGGCCCACTTTGCAGGCGGGGCTGCCGCGGGTGACGGGCGATCCGACGCAACTGCGCCAGGTGATACACAATCTGCTGCAAAACGCCCAGGACGCCCTCGCCGGCAGCGCCGGCCCGCGCATCGAGGTCGAGACCGAGCGCGCGGGCAATTTCGCCTGCCTCAGAATCAGCGATAACGGCTGCGGCTTTCCCGAGGCCATTATGACGCGCGCGTTCGAGCCCTATGTGACCACCAAGCCCAGGGGCACCGGGCTGGGCCTCGCTATTGTGAAAAAGATCATCGACGAGCACAACGGCGCGGTCAGCGTGGAAAACCTGCCCGGGCGCGGCGCCAGCGTCAGCATCACGCTGCCGCTGCAACGCGAATCGGCGAAGGCGGCCTGATGTCTCAGATACTGGTCGTCGACGACGAGATCGGCATCCGCGAGCTGCTGTCGGAGATTCTCGCCGACGAGGGTTACACGGTGCAGCTCGCGGAAAACGCAGCGCGCGCGCGCGCGCTGCGCGGCGCGGGGCGCCCCGACCTGGTGCTGCTCGACATCTGGATGCCCGATACCGACGGCATCACCCTGCTCAAGGAATGGGCGGCGAACGGCCAGCTCACCATGCCGGTGGTGATGATGTCCGGACACGGCACCATCGAAACGGCGGTAGAGGCCACCCGCATCGGGGCCGTCGATTTTCTGGAAAAACCGATTGCACTGCAGAAACTGCTCGCCACGGTGAAACGCGCGTTGAGGAACGGTGGCGGCCAGGCGCAGGCCGGGCTTACGCTGCTCAGCTTGGGCCGCTCGACAGTGCTTGCCGACCTGCGCAAGCGTCTGGCGCAGATCGCCACCCTGTCGGTGCCGGTGCTGCTGCGCGGCGAGCCGGGTGTCATGCCGGAGCTGTTCGCGCGCTACCTGCACCAGCCCAATACGCCCTGGGTAGTGGTCAGCGCGCCGCTGCTCGACACGCCGCAGGACTTGCTCGCGCAGGCCGCCAGCGGTCTCATTTTCGTCGAGGAACTGGCAGCACTCACCCGGGCGCAGCAAAAGAATCTGGCTTTCATCCTCGGCAAACAGGAAAAAACCAAGACGCGCGTCGTCTCCTTCACGGCCGAGGAGCCGGCGCGCCTGACCGCCGAGTTCGGTTTCGACGCGGCCCTGCTCGCGCGCCTGTCCGAGCTGTCGCTGGTGCTCCCGGCGCTGCGCGAGCACGCCGAGGACATTCCCGACATCGCCGGCATCCTGTTGGCGCAGTTGGTGGAGGCGCGGCATTGCCCGCCGCGGCATTTTTCCACTGCGGCGCTCAATGCCCTGCGCCAGTTCCATTGGCCGCGCAATCTGGAGGACCTGCAGGGAGCGGTGAAGAATCTGGCGCTTACCGCGCTGGAGGAGGAAATCGGCGCGGCCGAAGTGGGGCGGGTGGCGGCGCAGTTCCATCCTTCTTCCGGCACGCAGGTACCGCTGCCGCTCGAGTTGCCGTTGCGCGAGGCGCGCGAAGCGTTCGAACGCGCCTATTTCGAACAACTGCTGGCGCGCGAAGGCGGCTCGATCGCGCGCGTGGCCGAGAAAAGCGGCCTGGAGCGCACCCACCTGTACCGCAAACTCAAGGCGTTGGGGATCACGGCCGGCAAAAAGGAAGAATAACCTTCGGTTTTGCGCCACAGCAAAAAGGCATAAAATGCGCTCCATCCGGTATGTATCTTCCGGCTCCGCGTGGCGAAGCCGAGTTCGCCGCTAACAGGATTGCAAGAGGCCGTTTCAGAATTGCTGAAACGGCCCCTGAATTAGGGGAGCATGAGGGGAGGTATCCCCTCATATTGTAATGAGCTCAGAGGGACAAAGTTGAAAATCATCATCCTCGGCGCGGGCCAGGTCGGCACCAGCGTGGCCGAAAGCCTGGTTTCTGAAGCCAACGACATCACCGTGGTAGACATTGACGGCGCGCGCCTGCGCCTGTTGCAGGACCGGCTGGACCTGCGCACCGTCACCGGCAGCGCAGCTCATCCGGAAGTTCTGAAAAGCGCCGGCATCGAAGACGCTGACATGCTGATCGCGGTAACGCACAGCGACGAAATCAACCTGGTCGCGTGCAAAGTCGCGGCCCACCAGTACAACGTTCCCACCCGCATCGCGCGCATCCGCGCCCCGCAGTACCTCGCCAACGAGCAATTGTTCGCGCCCGACTGCTTCGCCGTGGACTACGCCATCTGTCCGGAGCAGCTGATCACCGAATACCTGGTCAAGCTGGTCCAGTTTCCCGAGGCGCTGCAGGTGTTGGAGTTCGCTCACGGCAAAGTGAGCCTGGTGGCGGTGCGCGCCTTCGAGGGCGGGCCGCTGGTGGGTCACCAGCTGCAGGACATCCGCAAGCACATGCCCAACGTGGACGTGCGCGTCGCCGCCATTTTCCGCGGCGACCGGCCTATCGTGCCCGAGGGCACCACTGTGGTCGAGGCGGGCGATGAAGTGTTCTGCCTCGCCGCCAGCCAGAATATCCGCAAGGTGATGCAGGAGCTGCGCCGCCAGGACAAGCCGGTGCGTCGCATCATGATCGCCGGTGGCGGCAACATCGGCTTGAGGCTGGCGCGCGCGCTCGAGCGCGAATATACGGTCAAGATCGTCGAGCACAACAAGCGCCGCTGCGAGGAGCTCTCCACCCGCCTCGATACGGCGCTGGTGCTGCAGGGCGATGTCACCGATGAATCGCTGCTCGAAGCCGAAAACGTCGAGGAGATGGACCTGTTCGTCGCCGTCACCAATGACGACGAGAACAACATCATGAGCTGCCTGCTCGCCAAGCGCATGGGCGCCCGCCGCGTGGTGGCGCTGATCAACCGGCGCTCCTATGTGGACCTGCTGCAGTCGGGGCAGATCGACATAGCCATCTCCCCGGCGCAGGCAACCATAGGCTCGCTCCTGGCGCACGTGCGCCGCGGCGACATTACCGAGGTGCACTCGCTGCGCCGCGGCGCGGCCGAGGCCCTGGAGGCGGTGGTGCACGGCAGCGCCGATTCCTGCCGCATGGTCGGGCGGCGCATCGAGGAGCTCGAATTGCCCAAGGGCACGACCATCGCCGCCCTGGTGCGCGGCGGCGAGGTGCTGATGGCCCACCACGACCTGGTGATCCAAGCCGAGGATCACGCGATCGTCTTCGTCACCAACAAGAAAATGGTGTCCAGGGTGGAAAAGCTATTCCAGGTCAGCGCGGGCTTTCTCTGAGCTAAGGCGCTCGCCGCTCATGGTCCGCCTATTCGCAGTCTTCAACGTGCTGAGCGTGGTCATCATGGCCTTCGCGCTGTGCCTGATTTTTCCCCTCGCCTGCTCCTTCCTCCTCGGCGATAGCGCGCAAACCGCCTACGACGAAGCCATCCTTTTCACTGCCGCGGCCGGCGCCCTGCTATGGGCGATGACGAGGAAAAAGCGGCGCGAGTTGCAGCCGCGCGACGGCTTTCTCCTGGTGGCGCTGGTGTGGACCGTGCTGCCGGCTTTCGCCACCCTGCCCCTGCTGTTCTACCTGCCGGGACTTTCCTTCACCGACGCCTACTTCGAGACCGTCTCCGGGCTCACCACCACCGGCGCGACGGTGCTCTCCGGCCTGGACGCGTTGCCGCCCTCGATCAACATCTGGCGTACCTTTCTCATCTGGATCGGCGGCATGGGCGTGATCGTGCTGGCGGTGGCCATACTGCCGCTTCTGGGCGTGGGCGGCAGCCAGATGTACAAGGCCGAGACACCCGGCCCGATGAAAGACACCAAACTCACGCCGCGCATCGCGGAGACCGCCAAAGGCCTGTGGCTCGTATACGTCATGATCACCGTTGCCTGCCTCCTCGCCTTCAGGCTCGCCGGCATGAACTGGCTCGACGCCATGATGCATGCGTTTTCCACCATGGGCCTGGGCGCCTTCTCCTCGCACGACGCAAGCTTCGGCTACTGGAACTCGCCGGCGATCGAGGCAGTGGCCATCTATTTCATGCTGCTGGCGGGCATCAACTTCGGCACGCATTTTCTCGCCTGGCGGCGCTGGAGCTTCGCCCCATACGTCCGCGATCCCGAGGCGCGACTGTATCTCTTAGCGGTGATCGGCAGCGTATTCGGCATCGCCTATTACCTGCTCGCGAACCAAACTTACCCCAGTTTCTGGACGGCGCTGCGTTTTTCCGCCTTCAACGTCGTCTCCATCGCCACCACCACCGGTTTTTCCAACACCGACTACAACCTATGGCCTGTTTTCGCGCCGGTGTGGATGCTGTTCCTGTGCAGCTTCGCCACCTGTTCCGGCTCGACCGGGGGTGGCATCAAAATGATCCGCGCCGAGCTGATGGCGCGCCAGGCAGTGCGCGAAATGACGCGCATCATCCATCCGCGCGCGGTGGTGCCGGTGAAGCTCGCGGGTGTGCCGGTCGAGAACAACATCATCTTCGCCGTGCTCGCCTTCATCCTGATGTATAACGGCTCGGTCATCGCCATGACCATGCTGCTGGCGGCCTCCGGTCTGGATATCGTCACCGCGCTCTCTGCCGTGATCGCTTGCATCAACAACACCGGACCGGGTTTGGGCCGGGTGGGCCCGGCAACGACTTATGCGGCGCTGAACGATTTCCAGACCTGGATCTGCTCCATCGCCATGCTCCTCGGACGGCTGGAATTGTTTACCCTGCTGGTGGTGTTTACGCCCGGATTCTGGCGCAAGTAAGCACAGACGGCAACGAGGGTCGGCGCGCCGGCGCGGAATTTCAGCGCTGCCCTACTTCGTCGCGATCACCGCGATCTCGACCAGCATGTCGGCGGCTGCAAGCTTGGCCTCGACGCAGGCGCGCGCCGGCAGGTTGTTCGCATCGACCCAGGCGAGCCAGGCCTGGTTCATCTCTTCGCGCGTGCGGATGTCGGCGAGCCAGATCTGCGCCGAAACGATCTTGGACTTGTGGCTGCCCGCCTGCGCGAGCCGCGCATCGATCCTGCCGAGGATCTCTTCGGTCTGCGCCTTGACCGAAGCCGGGCGCTTGTCGGCGACGGTGCCGGCGACATAGACCATGCCATTCGCTTCGACGGCGCCGGAAAGGATTTTTGCGGGCTGGTGGCGGACGATGCTCATATGAAATTCCTCATGTCATGTGGTGGTGGATCGAACGGCGTCGTACGCCAGCACCGGCGCAAGCCATTTTTCGATGTCGGACAGCTGAAGCCGTTTGCGCCGGGCGTAGTCCTCGGCCTGATCGGGTCCGATCTTGCCGACGGCGAAGTATTGCGACTCCGGATGCGAGAAATAGAATCCGCTTACCGCTGCCGCGGGCCACATGGCATAGCTCTCGGTCAGCGTGATGCCGACCTGCGGTGCGTCCAGCAGCCGGAACAAATCGCCCTTCTCGGTGTGGTCGGGACAGGCGGGGTAACCCGGCGCCGGGCGAATGCCGCGATACTCTTCGCGGATCAAGGCATCGTTGTCCAGCGTTTCATCCGCGGCATAGCCCCAGAACTCGCGCCGCACGCGCTGGTGCAAATGCTCGGTGAACGCCTCGGCCAGGCGGTCGGCCAGGGACTTCAGCATGATGGCGTTGTAGTCGTCGTGCCTGGCTTCGAATTCCTTCACCCGCGCCTCGATGCCGATGCCGCTGGTGGCGGCGAAGGCACCGATGTAGTCCTTCACTCCCGAGCCCTTGGGCGCGACGAAGTCGGCCAGGCAGTAATTCGGCTTGCCCGCGGGTTTCTGCGCCTGCTGGCGCAAATTGTGAAAACTCATCGCCACCCGGCTGCGCGACTCGTCGGTGTAGACCTCGATGTCGTCACCCACGCTGTTTGCGGGAAATAAGCCGATGACCGCATTTGCGACCAGCCATTTTTCGGCGATGATCTTCCTGAGCATCGCCTGGCCTTCAGCCAATACGTTGCGCGCCGCTTCGCCCACCACCGGATCTTGCAGAATTTTCGGATAGGGCCCGGACAATTCCCAGGTCTGGAAGAAAGGCGACCAGTCGATGTGGCGGGCGATCGCGGCCAGGTCGTAATCGCGAAACTCTTTCACCCCGATAAACTTGGGCGCGGGCGGCGCGTAGGCCGACCAGTCGGTGTTGACGGCGTTGGCGCGCGCCTGCGCGATCGAGAGCAGCGGCGTGCGGGGCTTCTTCGACTGGTGCTGGGTGCGGATCTTGTCGTAGTCGGCGCGCACCGAACGCGTGTACTCTTCGCGCAGCCCGTCCGACAGCAGGCTCGAGCACACGCCGACCGCGCGCGAAGCGTCCGGCACGTATACCGTCACGCCGCTGTAATGGGGCGCAATCTTCACCGCGGTGTGCACGCGCGAGGTGGTGGCCCCGCCGATCAGCAGCGGGATGGTGAAGCCCTCGCGCTCCATCTCGTGCGCCACGTGCGCCATCTCTTCGAGCGAGGGCGTGATCAGTCCCGAGAGGCCGATGATGTCGCACTTCTCGTCGCGCGCCACCTGCAGAATCTTGCTTGCCGGCACCATCACGCCCAGGTTGATGACCTCGTAGTTGTTGCACTGGAGCACCACGCCGACGATGTTCTTGCCGATGTCGTGCACATCGCCCTTGACCGTGGCGACCACGATCTTGCCCTTGGGCTTGGCCGCCTCTCCCGATTCCAATGCCAGCTTCTGCTTCTCCGCCTCGATGTAGGGCACCAGATGCGCCACCGCCTGCTTCATCACCCGCGCCGACTTCACCACCTGCGGCAGGAACATCTTGCCCGCGCCGAACAGGTCGC
>DAIRFM010000108.1:0-5971 GCA_036795025.1 Burkholderiales bacterium
GTTCGCCGAGCAGGCGCAGCACGATCTCGCGGTCGGAGAACGAGGTGTAGTTGTACGGAATTTCGCGCAGGCGGGCGGTCATCGGAAAATCTTGTTGCTCACCCTGGGGCCGGGTTTGGCTGAGCCTCAACGTCAGCCTCGGCCTCGGGCGGCGGGAAGATGTCGCGATAGCTGGCATAGAAGCTGGCGAACAGGGTGGGAACATAGGTGAGCATGACCGGCAGCACCACCAGCAGCAGCGCATCCTGCGATTTGTCGCCGAGCAGCCCCCGCAGCAGCAATGCGAGCACGAATAGCGCGAAGCTGCAGATGAGTCCGAGCAGGACCACGGCGACGCCGTAGGCGAGAAACGCCCGCCAATTGCGCAAGGCCGCGAAAAGGCTGTAGAACAGCGCCTGGAAGGCGGGCATATTGCGCCATGCCGAGAGGGCAGGCGCGAACCAGAAGGCGGCCAGCAGCGGCAGGTAGAGCGTGCCCGCAAGCGCTGCGGCCCCGGCCAGGCTGCCGTCCTCGAACGCCGAGGCCGGCGGTCTCTCGCCCAATATCATCAACTGCAGCAGCACGCCGCCGTCGACCAGCGCCGATAGCCCGAGAATGGCGAGCGCGCTCGCCAGGTAGAGGCCGCCCTGCGCAAGCAGCGCCGGCAGATTCGACCTGAAACCGGAGAACAGCAACGCAAACCCGAGTCTCCTGCCCTGGTCGAGCTCCCGGCTGACGATCATGAAGCTGGCCGAGAAAACGGGAATGAGCACGGTGGCGGCGAACCATCCCAGCACCGGGACCATGCCCAGCAATTGCATCAGCATGATGTAGGAGAACACCAGCAACGCCCACATCGCCGGATTCTTGCGAAACAGCGCGAAGCCGGTCAGCACCCAGTTCCAGCCGTAGCCTGCGGGGACGGTGTTCACGTTCGGAGTACCGGTGTGTGGGACATTAAATCCAGGGCGCATCGCCGGCATGGGCGATGCGCAGCTCGAGGATGCGGCGGAAGTGCTCGGGGTCGTGCGCGTGCACCAGTTCGCCCGGGCGTGGCAGGTAAAAATCGTACAGGCGCGACAGCCAGAACCTCAGCGCTGCGGAGCGCAACAGCACCGGCCAGGCGTCGCGCTCCGGCGCGGTAAACGGTCTGCGCGCATGGTACGCGGCAAGCAGCGCATGCGCCCGCGGCGTGTCGATCTCGCCGCCCGGATGCACGCACCAGTCGTTGAGCGTTACCGCCACGTCGAACAGCAGGCAATCGATGCCGGCGAAGTAGAAATCGATCACCCCGCCTATGCGGCTGCCCGCGAACAACACGTTGTCGCGGAACAAGTCGGCGTGGATGGGTCCGCGCGGCAGATCTTCGCGGCGGTTCAGCGCCTGGAACCCGAGCTCCGAATGCAACAGGGCGGCACCCTCGGCATCGAGGAAAGGGCTGACCTTGGGAGCGGCTTCGCGCCACCAGCGCGGCCCGCGCGGATTGTCGAGCCTGCCCTGATAGGACTGGCCGGCGAGATGTATGCCGGCGAGCGTGTTGCCGACTTCGCTGCAGTGCGCCGGCGTGGGCGCCGTGACCGCCTCTCCCTGCAGCCGCGACATCAGTGCCGCCGGCTTGCCGTTCAGCTCCGAGAACAAGCGGCCCTTCAGGTCGGTCGCCGGCGCCGGGCTGGGTATCCCATGCTGCGCCAGGTGCGCGATCAACCCGAGATAGAACGGCAACTCGATCGGAGCGAGCTTCTCGAACAGCGTCAGAACGTAGCTCCCGCCGGTGGTGGTCACGAAGTAGTTGGTATTCTCGATGCCCGCGGCTATGCCCTGCATCCGCACCAGGGTGCCGACGCAATAGTGCTTCAGCCAAGCGGAAAGCTGCTCGGGCGTGACCGGGGTGAAGACAGACATGCGGCCAATGGGCGATGAGCGATGGTTGACGGGGTGCGCGCGGGCTTACTCCTCACCGATTAGCCTTCACCCATCACCCGATTCAGAAAGAATGGATTACCCACTGCGGCACGCGCAGGCCGGAGTCGAGCGAATCCCGGCGTATCATCGAGCCGTCGCCGGTGACGTCCATCAGGAAATAGGGCACGCCATGCGGCGGCGTGACCTTCATGGCGTAGAGCTTGCCGTTCACCCGGTACTCCTCCACCTTGTCTTCGCCGCGCGTGGTGATCGTCACCTGCGGTTCGAGCGCCGGATCGGGTGCGAGGCCGGGCGGAGCGGGGGGCGGCTCGGGCAAGGGCTCGAGCTTGGGCGGCTGTTGCGCGGCGAGCGGAAGCGCAATTCCGAGGAGTGCTAGTGCGAACAAGCGGCGCATGATGGGCTTCCGGTTGGCTATCATTAAATGCGAATTTTAGCAGATTCGGGGTCCATCTCAGAGATTGAGCAGGCTCTCGCGTTCTGTCGGCAGCGGCGCGAACCCCCGCTTTTCATAATATTTGAATATTGCCTCGACCACCGCGGCCGGATCGTCGATCATTTGCACCAGGTCGAGGTCTTGCGGCTCGATCATGTGCTCCGTCTGCATTCGGTCGCGGAACCAGTCCAGGAGCCCCTGCCAGAACGGCGAGTGCACCAGAATGATGGGCATTTTGCGCGTCTTGCCGGTCTGCACCAGGGTAAGCGCTTCGGACAGCTCGTCCAGCGTGCCGAAGCCCCCTGGCAGCACCACATAGGCGGTGGCGAACTTGACGAAGTTGACCTTGCGTGCGAAAAAGTGGTGGAAGGTGAGGCTGATGTCCTGGTAGCGGTTGCTGAGCTGCTCATTCGGCAGCTGGATGTTGAGGCCCACCGACGGCGATTTGCCGAAGTAGGCGCCCTTGTTGGCCGCTTCCATGATGCCGGGGCCGCCGCCGGAGACGACCGAGAAGCCGGCGTCGGAGAGGAGCCGGGCGATGTTCTCCGCCAGCAGGTAGTAGGGCGAGTCGGCCGGCGCGCGCGCGCTGCCGAATATGCTCACCGCCGGGCGGATCTGCGCCAGGCGTTCGGTGGCTTCGAAGAATTCTGACATAATCCCGAATATCCGCCAGGACTCGCGCGCGTTGTGGGCCATGTCTGCTGCGCCGGCGTCGGCCGGCCGCGGAAGCTTTCCATTCATACGTGACCCTCTATGAAAACCTTGCTGTTGGTGGATGGCTCGTCGTACCTGTACCGCGCGTTTCACGCGCTGCCGGATTTGCGCAACGCGCAAGGCGAGCCCACGGGCGCGATCTACGGCGTGCTCAACATGCTACGACGGCTCGCCGCCGACTACAAGCCGGACTATCTCGCCTGCGTGTTCGATGCCAAGGGCAAGACTTTCCGCGACGAGTGGTATGCCGAGTACAAGGCGCACCGCCCGCCCATGCCCCCCGACCTGGTGCGCCAGATCGAGCCGCTGCACCAGGCGGTGGCCGCTCTCGGCTGGCCGCTGTTGATGATCGACGGCGTCGAGGCGGACGACGTCATCGGCACGCTCGCGCGGCAGGCCGCAGAGGCCGGCATGCGCTGTGTCGTCTCGACCGGCGACAAAGACCTGACGCAATTGGTGAACGCCAGTGTCAGCTTGATCAATACCATGACCAACGAGCGCCTGGACGAAGCCGGTGTCGAGGCCAAGTTCGGCGTGCCGCCGCGCCTGATGCTCGATTACCTCACGCTGGTCGGCGACAGCGTGGACAACGTGCCGGGCGTGGAAAAAGTCGGACCCAAGACCGCGGTCAAGTGGCTCTCTCAATATGGCTCGCTCGATGGTGTCATCGCACACGCGCAGGAAATCGGCGGTGTGGTGGGGGAGAATTTGCGCCGTGCGCTTCCCTGGGTGCCGCAAGCGAAAAAACTCCTTACCGTCTACTGCGACGTGCCGCTGCCGGTCAAGCCGGAGGAACTGGTGCCGCAGCCGCGCGGCGAGGTCGAGCTGACCGGGCTGTTCCAGCGCTTCGGCTTCAAGAGCTGGCTGAAAGATCCGGCGCAGGCGGGCGCCGCAGCAGCGGAGCCCGCGCCGCGGCAGGCCATGAGCGGGCCCGATCCGATCGAGCGCCATTACGACACCATACTCGACGAACAAAAAATGGCCGAGTGGCTGAAACTGCTCGATGCCGCCGCGTTGGTCGCCTTCGACACCGAGACCACCGGCCTCGACCCTTTGACCGCGCAACTGGTGGGCATGTCTTTTTGCGCCGAGCCGGGGCGGGCGGCGTATCTGCCGCTCGCCCACAACTATGCCGGCGCGCCGCGGCAACTGGGCGTGGAGCGCGCCCTGGTTTTGCTGCGGCCCTGGCTCGAGGACGCGGATAAGCCCAAGCTCGGCCAGAACCTCAAGTACGATCAACACGTGCTCGCCAATCACGGCGTGGCGCTGCGCGGCGTGGTGCACGACACGCTGCTCCAGTCCTACGTGCTCGAATCGCATTTGCGCCACGACCTGGGCTCGCTCGCCGAACGCCATCTCCACCTCGACACCATCAGCTATGATGATGTCACCGGCAAGGGCGCGCAGCGCATCGGTTTCGAACAGGTGAGCGTGGAGCGCGCCACCGAGTACTCGGCCGAGGACGCCGATGTGACCCTGCGCCTGCACCAGTGCCTGTATCCCAAGGTGCAGGCCGATGGCGGGCTGGAATACGTATACCGACGGATTGAGCTGCCGGCGCGCGAAGTGCTGTTCAGGATGGAACGCACCGGCGTGCTCATCGATGCCGCCCTGCTCGAGGCGCAAAGCCGCGAACTGGGGCAGAAAATGATGGAGCTGGAACACAAGGCCTACCGGGAAGCCGGCCAGCCGTTCAACCTGAACTCGCCCAAGCAGATCGGCGAAATCTTCTTCGAGCGCTTGCAGTTGCCGGTGCTGAAGAAGACCCCGAGCGGCGCGCCTTCCACCGACGAGGAGGTGCTGGAACGGCTCGCCGCGGATTATCCGCTGCCCAAGACCCTGCTCGATTACCGCGCGCTCACGAAGCTCAAATCCACCTACACCGACAAGCTGCCGCGCATGGTCAACCCTGCCACCGGGCGCGTGCACACCAACTACGCCCAGGCGACGGCGGTGACCGGGCGCCTGGCCAGCACCGATCCCAACCTGCAGAACATTCCGGTGCGCACGCCAGAAGGGCGGCGCATCCGCGAGGCTTTCATCGCGCCCGCCGGCTGCGTCATCGTCTCGGCCGACTACTCGCAAATCGAACTGCGCATCATGGCGCACATCTCGCGCGACGAGAATCTGCTGCGCGCTTTCGCCGCGGGCGAGGACGTGCACCGCGCCACCGCCGCGGAGATTTTCAACCGGGAGCTGCATGAAGTCACGCCGGAAGAGCGCCGCTACGCCAAGGTGATCAACTTCGGCCTGATCTACGGCATGTCGGCTTTCGGCGTGGCGCAGGCTTTGGGGCTGGAGCGCGCCACCGCCCAGGCCTATATCGACAGTTACTTCACCCGCTACCCCGGGGTCGCGCGCTACATGCAGGAGACGCGCGAGCGGGCGCGCGAGCGCGGCTATGTCGAAACCGTGTTCGGCCGCCGCCTGTGGCTGGCCGAGATCCGGGCCGCCAACAGCGGCCGGCGACAGGGCGCCGAGCGCGCCGCCATCAACGCGCCCATGCAGGGGACGGCGGCGGACCTGATCAAGCTCTCCATGATCGCGGTGCAGAACTGGCTGGACCGGGAAAACCTGTCGTCGAAGCTGATCATGCAAGTGCATGACGAACTGGTGCTGGAAGTGCCGCAATCCGAGTTGGCCCGGGTGCAGGAGGAATTGCCCGGCCTGATGACCGGCGTGGCCGAGCTTGCGGTGCCCCTTGTCGTGGACGTGGGTGCGGGTGCAAACTGGGAGCAGGCGCACTAACCGCACCAACGAGCGAGATGAGCGAATCCTCCAGCCAGAAACCGTCTGCTGTGCCGGTGCCCGGGCGGGCGCTGTACCGGCATGTCGTGCTGCTCGGAGACGCACTGCTCGACGCCTACAGCGGTATCGACAAGACGCCGGGAGAATTCGAGGACGATCTCCTTCCCGGGACGC
>DAIRFM010000109.1:0-5948 GCA_036795025.1 Burkholderiales bacterium
CGAACTGCACCCGCCCCCGCTGCTCGCCCTGCTCGCGCTCGAAGCGCGCCTGAATGGCGTGGCGCGCGGCGTCGCAGCGTTCGAGGCGGGCAGTTTCGCCGGTAAGGTCGAGCGCCTGCCAGCGGCGGTTGAGCTCGATCACCGCGGTGAGTATGGGACCGGGCTCGGTCGCCAGCGCTTCCAGCTGCGCGATGATGGCGTCGGACTCAATTTCCTGCGCCAGACGCTGCTTTATCGCGTCGATCCGCTGCCGTGCCAGCCTGGCCACGCCGTGATCCTTGTTCTTTGCCGCATCGGCGAGCTTGCGCAGGCCATTCGGCGTGCGCACGCGCTCGGCTGCGGCGATCCGCGTCTCCGCATGCTCGGCAAGGAGCGCGAGTTCGACCAACGCGTCCTCATCGCGGATACCGGCGAGCGCGGCGAGCCGGCGCTCCGCGTCCTGCGTGCGGCGCGCCACGTCGACGCGGATCGCATCGGTGCAGCGATCCGCCTCCAGAAGCGCCTGCGCGCCATCGCTGTCCTGCGTTTGCGCAAGCACATTGCCCAGCGCGCGGGCGAGTGCAAGCCGCACCGCGGCGTCGGTTTCCGTTTCCCAGGCGCAGGCGAGCGCGGCCAGATCGGCACAACGGAGCGCCGCGGCGATACGCACCTCCGTCGCCGGGTCGGCCGCGAGCAGCCGTGCAAGATCGCCCGAATCCGGTGGCAGCGCCGCAATGCCGAGGATACGTTGCGCGGGTTCGGCGTGCTGGTGCAGAGCGGAACGTGAAAACAGGCTGGTGATCATGGTATCGGTGAGCTTCGGCGCGTCAGGCGCAATAATTGCAAGGCGATTTAGGCAAGGACTTTCAATCCGAGCCACGTGATGGTAACCAAAAACCGCGCCGTCGGTGGATAATTCGGGGCGGCGGGCAGGTTGCCATTTCGCGCTTGCCCGTTTCGACAGTTATCGGTCCGTCTAGTTGAGTTGCCAAAGCGCGGTGACCAGCGTCTGGTACTGGCTGCTGACTTCACGACGAAACCGCAGATCAACGGATTCTGCCGCAGCCTTCATTCTGGATCAATGCTGCGGCCTGCGCTGGCTACCCATCGAGTTCGGGATAGCGCCGGAAAATGTCATCGTTGTTGAAGGCAAGCCGCCGCCCCGATGCGACATAGCGCTTGATGCGCGGGCGGGCAAAAACCTCATCGTGCAGCGCGCGCAGGCGAGCGCAGGCGCGCAGCGCTTTCCTGCTGGCCGCCGGGAAGGCATAACGCAGCCCCGCAACCACCTGGGCCATGGACAGATCGACATAGGTCAGCCGGCTGCCGGCCAGCCATTTGTCGCTGTCCGGATTGCGCTCGATCACGCGTTCGAAATAGCCGAGGAACTTCGGCAGCCGGTGGGCAAGGAAATCGCGGCTGCGGCGCTTGGCTTCCGGCTTCTGCTCTTCATAGTAAAGCCCACCCCCGATGGGATGATGGGTATCGTGAATCTCCACAATGAAATCGGCAAGGGTGAGCTGCAGCTGATGCGTCCACAGCCGGCCGCTCTGATCGCGCGGCGCAAGGCCGAGCCGCGGGCCGAGAAACAGCAGGATGTTCGCGGTCTGCCCGATCACCATGCGGCCCGCTTTCAGAAACGGCGGCGCAAACGGCGGCCGCGCGACGCCGGGGCCGTCGAGGAATTTCATCATCGCCGGCACACCGCCGCCCTCCTCGTCCGGCACGAGGGCGACATCACGGTATTCGGCGCCGGCTTGTTCCAGGGCGAGGCGCACGAATTCGCCGCGGCCCTGTATGCCGGGCCAGTAATAGAGTTCGTAGATCATGGTTGGGCCTCGGTCTGAAGTGCGGATTCAGTTTGCTGCAACGCTTGCGACGGACGTAGACTGGCGCGCGTGCCTGCAGCCGCGCCGGCTAGGCAAGCTTGCCGAAGAAGCGGATCAGCGCGTCCGCCGTCTCCCGCGGCTTCTCGATCCAGAAGAAGTGGGAAGCGTCCGGCAGCAGCACGAGTTGCGCCCCGGGGATGCGGCCGGCGATCAGGCGCGAGTTCTCCGCCGGGATGAGCGGATCGCCTTCGCCTGCGATGACCAGAGTGGGGGCCTTGATCCGCGGCAGGTCCGCGCAGGCGTCGAACGCGTCGATGGCCTTGAGGTGCCCCTGCACCGCGTGCGGCGGCGTGGGGTTCTGGTTAACCAGGTCGTACAGGCCCTCGATCACGGTCCGCTGGCTCTCACGGAAGCCGGGCATGTAGTACGCCTCCTCCTGCCGCCGGGCGACTTCGCGCGCGTCGATCGTGTCGTTCGGCACCAGCCGCAGCAGTTCGCCGATGCGCTTTTCCGACAGAATCGAGCCGCCGCGGCCGCAGTTGGTGCAGCCCAGCGCCAGGCCATGCACCTTCTGCGGGTGCCGCGTGGCAAGACGCTGGGCAATCATCCCGCCCATGGAAACGCCGAAGACGTGCGCGCGAGGCAAGCCGAGCGCGGCGATCACCCCCGCGCAATCGTCCGCGAAGGCCTCGATACTATAACCGTCCCGGGGTTTGTCGGACTGGCCGGTGCCGCGGTTGTCCATCAATATTAGCTGGAAGCGCTCCGCCAGCGGCTTGAGCACGCCCTCCAGCCACACCACACGGCTGCGGCGAAAGCCGTTGATCATCAGCAACGGCGGGCCCCCGCCCCGCAGTTCATAGTCGATGGAGACCGCGCCGGCGTTCAGCTTGGGCATAGGTTTCTTCCACAAGGATCGAGGTGTTTAGCTTGCTGCCAGAATCGGCCGTCAGCCCTTGCCCGCCGGCTGAGCGGCTTTGGCGGCCCCGCCTGCGGGCGCCGCATCCGGCTTCGCCTCGGCCGCGGGCTTGGCTTCGCTCGCGGCAGCCGCGCCGGACAGCAATGCCTGGCAGTCGGGCGCGACTTCGATTTTCTTGGCGCCGCCGAGATTGACCGCGAGCCCGGCGACGCAATTGGCCTGGTCGATGCCGAGCGCGCGGTCCAGCGCCCCGAGCGCGGCCTCGTTGTTCGGTCCGTGGACAATCTGACCGATCACGCCGAGGCTGGTGAGCGCCGCGGCGCGCGCCTCCGGCTTGCTCGCTTTGGCGTTGACGACAGCCTCCAGGACCCCTGCGAGTTGAGGTTCCATCTTGGCGAGCAGCGTCTTCAGCTTGTCCGCTTCGTGCTGCTGCTGCTCCAGCGCTGCGGACTTGGTGTTTGCCGCATTGAGCTCATCCTGCAGCTTCTTGCGTGCCGCTGCCGCCGCCTGATTCGTCTTGTCCGACTCCACCCGCGCCTGAGACAGCGAGGTCTCGAGCTCGTCGATCTTGAAGTACAGATTCACCGCAACCGCGGCAACCAGCACCACCAGAAGCGTCAGCCCCTGAGCCGCCCAGCGCAGCGCTTTTTCCTGCGTAACTTTTGTTTTCATGGCGAACCTTCATCCTTGGATAATGACCCAAACCGGATTGTACCCGCCCTTGCGCCCGGCGCCAGCCTTGCGCCCGTCGTCGCGGTCAACATTTCGGATGGGATTTACCGGATACCAGGGGTACGCAAACGGACGACCCGCGCCGATCGGCTGAGATTGCCGGGGCCGGAGCATTAAAGCTGGTTAGCCCTCAATCAGTCAGGTAGGGGAGGTTGTAAACAATCGAATAAACTCGATTACAAGTGGCGGGACGGCTCGCAAAACCCGTCGTATCAGACCTTCCCGTAGTCCTTCATCCCCTCGAGGAGCGACGACAGGTCTTCGGCATGCTCCTCTTCGCTGGCGAGTATTTCCTCCAGCATGCGGTGCGTGGTCGGATCCTGATCGCCGAGGTAGGCGATCATCTCGCGATAGCTCTCGATCGCGATTCGCTCGGCAATCAGATCTTCCTTGATCATGCTCTTGAGCGAATCGCCCTCGACGTATTCCGCATGGCTGCGGGCCGCCAGCCCGTCCGGCGAGAAATTCGGCTCGCCGCGGAGCTCGATAATGCGCTTGGCGATGAGGTCGGCATGTGACATTTCCTCAGTCGCATGCTGCAGAAATTCGGCTGCGACCGGCGCGGCGTGGATGCCCGCAGCCATGAAGTAGTGGCGCTTGTAGCGCAGCACGCAGACAAGCTCGGTCGCGAGCGCTTCATTCAGCATCTTGATCACGTTCTCGCGGTCGGCGGCATAGCCGGAAGTTACTGCGCCTTTCTCGATATGTTGTCGCGCGCGCTCGCGCAAAGTCTTGATGTCGGACAGGGGCGGCCGCTTCGACGACACATCTTTCAGCAGGGTTGGTTTCATTGGTGACTCCTCGGCAATGTGATTGGCTCGGACGCGGCTGTTCAAGAAAGCCGGTCGCAGGAAATAAATGGATGGCTCAGACGGTTCCCGCCGCGGTCGTTGCGGATGGCGCCAGATTGCCGCCCTCATGCTCCCAGGTGCGCAAGTCCTCCTTGTGCTGCTGCTTCTCCAGGTGGCGGGAATGGCGACCGATGGTGAAGGCCGCCGCGGCCCCGCCGGCCAGCAGCAACGCAAGGAGAAAGAATCTGTTGGTGATCATGATTGCCTCATTTGAATGGGAATCGCCATCCGGCCGTCGTGAGCGGAATGCCCCCCGCGAGAATTGCCAAAGCGACTGGGTTCATTCTAATTGACTCCGGTTCCCGATTTCCATGTTTGGGTCTGCGCCGTGGTCAGAGAGGACGGCGCCCGCTGATGACCCTGAGCAGGACTACCACGATGGCGATAACCAAGAGAACATGGATGAAGCCGCCCATGGTGTAGGAAGTCACCAGGCCCAAGAGCCACAAGATGATCAGAACGACGGCGATGGTATAAAGCATGTTGATATCCTTTCGTGGTTGAATTCGAATTCCCCCGATCAAGAAAGCGCCCGAACCGATCCTTGGACGGTTTTGGCCCAGCGATTGGGGCGTCACCCCCATTTCGGGGGCTGCCGTGCATAAAGCCGATTTTCCCCTTCGGGTTCCACAGACTCTGTGCGCCGGCGTACATACGCCGCAAGTTTTTTACCGTACGCTTCGCACTTGTAAAGTCTTTGCGCCATGCCGTGGCGCCGCCATTTCTCCCGCGACGCGTGGCGGGACAGCGACCGAAGGCAATTGATGATGACTTTCGACATCGGATCTGGATCTTTGCACCTCCGTGTGCCGCCTGTTGGGTCTCCCAATGAGGGTTCTCATTGGAACGCGAAAAATTCGGAGGAACCGATGGAGATGGATATTGCGAACCGAGTATCTGTAGCAAACAGGTTGATTCCGACCCTGCCGCGTCCGAAGGATCCGACGCGCATTGCGAAACGAATCCCAGAAGCAAACAACCTGCTCGCCGCCCTGCCGCGCAAAGAGTGTCGGCACTTGATCGACGAACTGGAACAGGTTGCGCTGACTTACGGCGAGGTGCTGTATGAGCCCGGGGAGCAGATAAAGTACGTCTACTTTCCCAATGACTCCATCGTTTCCCTGCTGACGCTGGTGGACCGGCATCAGGCCCTGGAAGTCGGCTTGGTCGGCCGCGAAGGCATGGTCGGCGTTCCTCTCGCGCTGGAGATCGCGATTTCCCCGGTGCGCGCTCTGGTGCAGGGAACCGGAACGGCCATGCGCATGAAAGCGGCGCCCTTTCTCAAGGAACTCCGGCAAAGCCAGGCACTGCAGCGAGAACTGCACCGCTACACCTATGCTTTGATGGCCCAGATCACCCAAACGGCCGCATGCAACCGCTTTCATGTCGTGGAAGCGCGCCTGGCCCGCTGGCTGCTGATGACCCACGATCGCATGCAATCAAATCCATTCCGGCTCACCCAGGAATTCCTTTCGCACATGCTGGGCGTGCGGCGGGTCGGCGTCACCAAGGCCGCGCGCACGCTGCAGCAAAACAAGCTGATCAGCTACAGCCGCGGCAATATCACGATTCTCGATCGCAAAGGCCTGGAAGCCGCCGCTTGCTCGTGTTACGAAATTGTCAAGGACATGCACGACG
>DAIRFM010000354.1:0-2060 GCA_036795025.1 Burkholderiales bacterium
CTGCTTTTTCCTATTTCATTCAAAAGCAGATTCCTCGCTTTGCTCGGAATGACATAATTTGGATTATTAGAGATCCTTGAGTGGATCCTCAAATGCTGTGGGCGCAGGCTGGCTCGCGAATTCCGAGTGATTATTGGCGATGGGTCGGCCCGCTGCAAGCGTTATAATTCATCGATGAGCAATGCCATCAAAATCGCCGTGGCGCAGATCAACTGCATACTCGGCGACCTGTCCGGAAACGCCGCCAAGATTCTGGATTGCGCCGCGCGCGCCAGAGCCGCCGGCGCGCAGGTACTGCTCACCCCCGAACTGTCCCTGTGCGGCTATCCGCCCGAAGACCTGCTGCTGCGCGACGGTTTTTTTCGCGATTGCGCGGCCGCCCTGAATGAGCTCGCGGCAGCGCTGCCGGCGATCAGGGTCATCGTCGGCCATCCGCAACTCGCCAACGGCAGGCGCTATAACGCCGCCTCGGTGTTGCAGGACGGCAGGATCGCGGCGACCTATCGCAAGCGCAATCTGCCCAACTACACGGTGTTCGACGAGGAGCGTTATTTCGAGCCCGGCAGCGAGCCGGTGGTGTTCGAGGTGAACGGCGTGCGCCTCGGCATCAATATCTGCGAGGATCTCTGGGGCGAGCAGGGCCCGGTCGAAGCCGGCGCCAGCGCCGAGCAGCACGGCGCCGCAGCGGGTCAGCAGCGCAAGGTGTGGCGCGCCGATGCGCCGCGGCTGGCGCGCGCCGCCGGAGCCCAGGTGCTGCTGGTGCTGAACGCTTCGCCCTATCACACCCGCCAGCATGCCTCGCGTCTGGCGGTGGCGCGCAACCGCGCCGCCGAGACCGGGCTGGCCGTCGTTTATGCAAACCTGGTCGGCGGCCAGGACGAGCTCGTGTTCGACGGCGCTTCCTTCGCGCTCGATGCGCGCGGAGAGACGACCCACCAACTGCCGTTTTTCGAGGAGGCGCTGGACTACATCGATATCGTCGATGGCGTGCCGCAGCCAGGCAGCCGCGCGCAGGCCTTGTCTTTGGAGGCTGCCGTGTACCGCGCGCTTTGCCTTGGTGTGCGCGATTACCTCGGCAAGAACGGTTTTCCCGGCGCCATTCTCGGATTGTCGGGCGGCATCGACTCGGCGCTGACGCTGGCGATTGCCTGCGATGCGCTCGGCGCCGACAAGGTGCGCGCGGTGATGATGCCCTCGCAATACACCGCCGACATCAGCTGGCTCGATTCGCGCGACATGGTCAAGCGCCTGGGCGTGCGCTACGACGAAATTCCGATCAGGCCGGTGTTCGACGCCTTCCTGGCCGCGCTCCAGGGCGAGTTCAAGGGGCGGCCAGTGGATGCGACCGAGGAAAACCTGCAGGCGCGCATCCGCGGCACGCTGCTGATGGCGCTGTCGAACAAATTCGGCTCCATTGTCCTTACCACCGGGAACAAGTCGGAGATGGCGGTGGGCTATTCCACGCTCTACGGCGACATGGCGGGCGGCTTCGCCGTGATCAAGGACGTGGCCAAGACCCTGGTCTACCGACTTTCCGAATATCGCAACAGCCTGGGCGAGGTGATTCCGCGGCGCATCATCGAGCGCGCGCCCTCGGCCGAACTGCGCCCCAACCAGACCGACCAGGATAGCCTGCCGCCGTACGCGGTGCTCGATGCCATCATGTCCGCCTACATGGAGCAGAACCTGAGCCCGGCCGAGATCGTGGCGGGCGGCCAGCGCGAAGAGGACGTCCAGCGGGTGGTGGGGCTGATCAAGAGAAACGAGTACAAGCGCCGCCAGGCGCCGATAGGCATACGCATCACCCAGCGCGGTTTTGGCAAGGATTGGCGCTATCCGATTACGTCGAAGTATCGGGAGAAGTTTGGCGGGTAAGTTCCCGCTCCCGCCGCCTTTTGTTGCTATACTTCCCACCACTGCGACACGGGAGAGTCCGCCATGAAAAAAATTGACGCTGTGGTAAAGCCGTTCAAGCTCGATGAGGTGCGTGAAGCCTTGTCGGAAATCGGGGTGAGCGGACTGACCGTGACCGAGGTCAAAGGCTTCGGCCGGCAGAAAGG
>DAIRFM010000110.1:0-5928 GCA_036795025.1 Burkholderiales bacterium
CTCGCTGTTTGACGCGCGCGAGGATGTCACGATGCCAGCGCCCGGCGACACCGCGCCTGCGCGGCTCACCATCAGGCTACGCGACCTCACCTGGGAGCTGCTCTATGCTCCAATCGGCGGCGCCATCTGGTTCGCTGCCGACCACCTCAGCCATCTGCAGTTCCTGACCATTCGCAAATACCTCAGCCTGGTGTTTGCGCTGCTCGTCATCCTCCTGTTCTTTCTCATGCTGGTGATGCTGGTATGGTCCTGATCCTCGATCTCATCGCTCAAGGCGCGCAGATGATGCTTGTGCTCATCCTTGCGCCGCTGCTGCTGGGCTATACGCGCAAGATTAAGGCGCGCCTGCTGCGGCGCCAGGGACCGCCAGTCCTGCAGCCCTACCGCGACCTGTTGCGTCTGATCCGCAAGGAGGCTGTGCTGGCGGAGAACGCATCCTGGCTGTTCCGCAGCGGCCCATACCTGATCTTTGCCGCAACGTGGGTGGCCGCCGCGCTGGTCCCGACTTTCGCGGTACAACTGCAGTTCAGCTGGACCGCCGACCTGATTGCGCTCACGGCGCTGCTCGGCTCGTCGCGGTTCTTCCTGGCGCTTGTCGGGATGGATGTCGGCACCAGCTTCGGCGGCATCGGCTCAAGCCGCGAGATGATGTTTGCCTCGCTCGCCGAGCCGGCGATGATCATGATTGTGTTCACTCTCGCCCTCCTTGCCGGTTCAACTCAGCTCTCGGTGATCGCCGAATTCATGCAAAATCATGCCAGCCTGCGCGTTTCGCTTGGGCTTGCGCTCATTGCGCTCGTTATCGTGGCGCTGGCGGAAAACGCTCGCATTCCCGTTGACAACCCGGCCACCCATCTCGAGCTCACCATGGTGCACGAGGCCATGGTGCTGGAATATTCTGCAAGGCATCTCGCGGTCCTGGAGTTTGCCTCCGCCCTCAAGCTGTTGCTCTATCTCTCGCTGATCGCCTGCATCTTCATACCATGGGGACTGGCGCTGGCGGGCAGCGGCCCGGAAGCCTATGCGATCGGCTTGACCAGCTACCTCGCAAAGCTCGCGGTGGGCGGCTTTCTGCTCGCCCTGTTCGAGACCTCGATCGCAAAGATGCGCGTCTTCCGTGTTCCGGATTTCCTGGGCATCGCCCTGATGCTGGGATTGCTGGGCATGCTTCTGCTCTTCGTGTCACGGAGCTTCTGATGGATACCTTTCCTCGCGATATCGCGCATATGCTGGCCGGCACTATGGTGCTGGTGAGTTTCATGCTGCTCTACCAGGACCGTATGTTTGCACTGCTCAACGTCTTTGCGATGCACGCGGTGGTGCTCTCCGCCTCGGTGGCCTGGCAGGCTCACATCCAGAATGCACCGCATCTCTACGTTCCAGCCGTGATCGCGCTCGTGCTCAAGGGCATCATCATTCCAGTCGCGCTGCACCGCGTCGTGATCCGACTCGGCATCCACCGCGGGGTCGAGACTGTCGTCGGCATTGGGCCGACCTTGCTCCTTGGTGTCGGGCTTACGGCGCTCTCGATGGTCGTCATGCTCAAGGCGGCGGAAACGGCCGATCCATTGGCGCGCGAGGACCTCGCATTTGCCTTGTCGATCCTGCTGCTCGGCCTGCTCATGATGGTGACGCGGCGCAACGCGGTCAGCCAGATCATCGGTTTCATGTCGATCGAGAACGGCCTGATCCTCGCAGCCACGGCTGCCAGAGGCATGCCGCTCGTCGTCGAGATCAGCGTGGCATTCTCGGTTCTGGTCGCCTTCATCGTGATCGGCGTGTTCCTGTTCCGCATCCGCGAGCGGTTCGATTCCGTCGAACTTGAGGCGCTCGACGAGTTTCGCGGAGAGCGGCGGTGAACAATTTACTCACCCAACTTTCTATCGAGCCGCTGACGGCGGTGCTGTTCATTCCCGCGGTGACTGCGGCGGTGCTGGCGCTGCTGCCCAGCTATTGGGTGGCGGCTCGCCTCAACGTGCTGGCCAGCTTCGTCACTCTGACCGCAGCGGTATGGCTCCTGTTCGATCGACCCCCGGCAGGTGAATACCTTTTCATCGACGATCTGAACAACGCTTTTATCGTGCTGACGACCTTCGTCGCCTTCACGACCAGCGTATTCAGCGCCAGCTATATCGCTCATGAGTTGGAAATCGGCCGACTAACGCCCAATCATTTGCGCTTTTACCACGCCATGTATCAGACCCTGATGTTCGCCATGAACCTCGGGCTGGTCGCAAACAATATCGGCCTGATGTGGGTGGCTGTCGAGCTCGCCACCCTCACCACCGTATTGATGGTCGGAATCTACCGCACCCATGAAGCGCTGGAGGCTGCGTGGAAATATTTCATCCTTGGCAGCGTCGGCATCGCGCTGGCGCTGTTCGGAACGATCCTCGTTTACATGGCGGCGCGACCGGTGATCGGCGAAGGTGCCGACGCCATGGTGTGGACGACGCTTATCGAGCATGCCAGCAGATTCAGCCCCGAACTCCTGAACGTCGCGTTCGTTTTTTTGCTGCTCGGCTACGGCACCAAGGTAGGGCTGGCGCCGCTGCATGCCTGGCTGCCCGATGCGCATGCCGAAGGTCCGACGCCGATTTCGGCGGTGCTGTCGGGGCTCCTGCTTAACGTCGCACTCTACGCGCTGCTGCGCTTCAAGATGCTGCTCGCGGTGAACCCGTCCGCTCTCGCATCTGGCCCGCTGATGGTGACACTGGGCCTCATCTCGGTCGTTTTCGCGGCGTTCATGCTTTACCGGCGGCGCGACATCAAGCGCATGTTCGCCTATTCGTCGATCGAGCACATGGGCATCATCGTGTTCGCCTTCGGCATGGGCGGGCCGATCGCCAATTTCGCCGGGCTGTTGCACATGGCGATGCACAGCCTGACGAAGTCGGCGATCTTCTTTGCGGTCGGTCACATCGCGCAGACCAAAGGCACGCAGAAGATCGCCGAGATGGGTGGACTCACTGAAACCAACCCCGTGCTTGGTTGGGGTCTCGTGCTTGGCGTCGTCGCTATCGCCGGCCTTCCCCCGCTCGGTATCTTCATGAGCGAATTTCTCATCGTCAGTTCCACCTTCGCCCGCCAGCCGCTGCTCGGTATCGTGCTAGTCGCCGGCTTGCTCATTGGCTTCGGTGCCTTGTTCCTGCGATTGAACAGCATCGCTTTCGGCGAGCCGCGTGGCGCGAGCGCCGAAGCAAAGGCATCCTATGTGCCGATGTTCATCCATTTGGCGCTGGTGTTTGTGGCTGGAGTCTACCTGCCTCCGCAATTGGTCACGTGGTTCCAGAACGTCGCAAAGCTTCTAGGATAGGCCCATGCTGATCGAAAGAATTCCGGGTCAAAGGGTCGAAGGGCACAAGCCCGCGCCGCGCGTCATTGTGAGCCCTGAGACGTGGCGTATGCTCACTGGGGAGCTTGCGGCAGGCCGCATGACGTTGTTCGGACTTTGGGGTGACGGCGATAAGGTGCACATGGCGCTGCTGCAGGACGCCGAGATCGTCGTCGTGACGATCGAATGCAGCGACGGCAAGTTCCCGTCGGTCGGACAACTGCATCCGCCCGCGATCCGCCTCGAACGCGCAATCCATGACCTCTGCGGGTCAGAATCGCCCGACCTTCAAGACCAGCGGCCTTGGCTCGATCATGGCCGCTGGGGCGTGAAGCACCCACTTGGAGCTCGGGTCGAAGCGCATTCGATTTCAACGGCATATCAATTTTTGCCGTCCGAGGGCGAAAGCCTGCATCAGATCGCGGTTGGTCCGGTGCATGCCGGTATCATCGAGCCCGGTCATTTCCGCTTCACCGTCAACGGCGAAACCGTGGTCCGCCTCGAGCAGCGTCTCGGCTACGCTCATAAGGGTATCGAATCGCTCATGGCCGGAGCCTCGATCGAGAAGGCGTCACGCCTCGCGGGGCGCACCTCCGGCGACAGCACGGTCGCGTACGCACTTGCATTTGCGAATGCAGTCGAAGCTGCGGCTGAGGTGCAGGTTCCGGCGCGCGCCGTTTTTCTGCGCGCTTTGATGGCCGAGCTCGAGCGGCTCGCCAATCACTTCGGCGATATCGGCGCGGTCTGCAACGACGCCTCTTTCGCCCTGATGCATGCGCAGACCGGCATCCTGCGCGAGCGCTGCTTGCGGGCGGCGGACGTTTGCTTCGGCCATCGCCTAATGATGGATCGCATCGCGCCCGGCGGCCTTGCGCGCGACATCGCGCCGGAGGGACAAACGCAACTGCGCGCGTTGATTGCTGAAATCCGAAAAGTGTTTCCGCAGCTCGTGGAGCTCTACGACAACACCGCGTCGCTCCAGGATCGGACCGTGGGCGCCGGGTTTGTACAGCCGTCGCTGGTGCGTCAGTACGGCGCCGGCGGCTATGTGGGCCGTGCAAGCGGCCGCGCCTTCGATGCGCGGCACAACTTGAAGTACCCGCCGTATGACCAGCTCAGGTTCGACATTCCGGTGCTTGATGCCGGTGACGTCGATGCCCGCGTCTGGATTCGTATTCGCGAAGTCGACCAGAGTCTGTTGTTGATCGAGCAAATCCTCGACCGGCTGCCGCGTGGACCGATTTGCATCGGCCTCAATCCGGCCGGCAGCCGCGAGGGTCTCGGCGTCGCCGAAGCGTTCCGGGGCGACGTGTTGGTCTGGGTGAGCTTAGAAGGCGACCACGTCGTGCGCTGCCACATGCGCGACCCCTCGTGGTTTCAATGGCCGCTGCTGGAGGCGGCAATCGAGAACAACATCGTTGCGGACTTTCCTCTCTGCAACAAGTCGTTCAACTGTTCGTATTCCGGTCACGATCTCTAAGGACAGGACAAGATGCGCAAGCTGCTTTTCCAAAGCCTGTTTCGCCGGCCGCTCACCGAGCAGGCGCCATCGCCGGACGATGCCGCGGTGAGCGAACTCGCAACCGCCGTCGGTCGCGCGGCGCGGCGGCGTCTCGGCCGGAGCCTGTCGATACGCGAGGTCGACGCCGGCTCATGCAATGGATGCGAGCTGGAGATTCACGCGCTCAACAACGCCTATTACGACGTCGAACGCTTCGGCCTGCGCTTCGTCGCCTCGCCGCGCCATGCCGATGTGCTTGTCGTGACCGGCCCGGTGACCAGGAACATGCGCGCAGCGCTGGAGCGCACCTATCACGCGACGCCCAATCCCAAATGGGTGGTCGCGGTCGGGGACTGCGGACGGGATGGTGGATGTTTTGCCGGCAGCTACGCGGTGGTTGGAGGCGTCTCCGAAGTCATCCCGGTCGACCTCCACATCCCCGGCTGCCCGCCGACGCCAACGGCGATGCTGCAGGGCCTGCTTGCGCTGCTCGAGCGGGTGGATAGCCGCGCGGTTACGTCCTGACGATCGTTCCTATGTTGCGGCTGTTCATCGGGCGCGCTGCGGGGCCCGCGAGGAAGACGGCTTTGGCTGCCGGGGCTTTGTGACATGCTCCCGCAGGCGCACGCCCCGGCCGCCGGCCTGACTCGAAACTCCGGGATTGATCAGCTCGATGCCGGCATTCTCGAGCGCGGCAACCAGCTTCATCAGAGAGTCGACGTTGGCCCGGATGACGCCGTCGCTGGCTTCCATGCGCTGGATCGTCGGCACTGAAAGGTCCGCCAGCTCCGCCATCTGCCGCTGATCGATGCTCAGGAGCGCGCGGGCGGCCCTGAGCTGATTGGCGGTGATCATGAACGTGGCTTCTCCCGTTTCCGAACCGATATATTTATACCCGTGAATTACTGCTTCAAGCATCGGTTCATGGGCCTCGCATATCAGAGGGGGCGTCGGGGTGTCGCGGCCGCGCAAATCGAGACGACAGGGACGTCACGTGGCAAAGGCCTCATCTGCTTCACAGCGGCCCCGCAGACATTGACCGGCCGGCGCCCCGGGGGTGTCCACCCGGTTGGCAGCCACCACGTTAAATGAT
>DAIRFM010000111.1:0-5924 GCA_036795025.1 Burkholderiales bacterium
GTCTTCTGCCGAAGGGAAATCATGGATCTCACGAATCTGACGCTGGTCGAGCAGGCCGAATTGCTGCGGCAGAGCCAATGCTCGAGCCGGGAAATCGTTGACGCGCATCTGGCCCGCATCGAGCGCCTGGACGGCAGGTTGCACGCCTTCGTCGAGGTCTATGGCGGCGAGGCCCGGCAGCTTGCGGACGGCGCCGACCATGCCCGGGCGGCAGGCCTGCCGCTCGGCCCCTTGCACGGACTTCCCATCTGCCTGAAGGATCTTTGCGATATTGACGGTCGTATAGGGACGATCGGCTCGCGTATGTGGGCCGCTCGCCGTGCCGATGCGACCTCGGCCACCGCCGAGCGTCTCCTCGCCGCCGGCATGATCCCGCTCGGCAAGACGCACATGGTCGAGTTCGCCTTCGGCGCCTGGGGCACCAATCCATTGATGGGGGCGCCCTGGAATCCCTGGGATAGCGCTTGTCACCGGGTACCCGGCGGGTCGTCGAGCGGTACCGCGGTCGCCGTCGCGGCCGGGCTCGCGCCGGCGGGCATTGGCAGCGACACCGGCGGCTCGGTGCGTATTCCTTCGGCCTTCAACGGTTTGGTCGGCCTCAAGGTCACCTATGGCCGGATCAGCCTGCACGGCACGGGATTGCTCAGCTGGACGCTTGATTCGATCGGCCCGCTTGCCCGTTCGGTAGAGGATTGTGCGCACCTGTTGCGGGTACTGGCGGCGCCGGATCCCCGCGATCCCGCGACGCTGGCGCAGCCGCCCCTCGACTTGCCGGCGGAATTCGCGCTCGATGGCCTGCATCATCTGCGCATCGCGCTGCCCGACCGTGCCCAGTTGCCACCGTTCATGCACCCGGCGGTGCTCGAGGCATGGACGGGCGCAGCCAGGCTGCTCGCAAAACTCGGGGCCGAGATCGTGCCGGCGCGCCTGCCGGATTGGTATTTCGATCTGGCGCGAACGACGGGCACGATCATCGCATCGGAAGCCTTTGCGCTGCACCGGAACCATATCGAGGACATGGCCCAGCCGATCGGCGAAGCGGTGCGCGGACGCATACTCAATGCGCGCAATTTTGTGCCCGGTGAATATGCTGAAACGCTGCGGACCATGGCAGAACGGCGGCGCACCTTCAGCGAATGGTTCCGGCGCTTCGACGCGATCCTGCTGCCGACGGTCGCCGTGCCGGCACCGCCGCTGGACAAGATCGACGAAGCCTCCCCCGTGCCGGCCTACTTCACTCGCCCGGTGAATTACCTCGGTCTTACAGCCCTGGCACTGCCGGCGGGGCTGCATGAGGGATTGCCGCTCAGCATCCAGATTGTCGGCAAGCCTTTTGCGGAGCGCCAGATTCTGGAAATCGGGAAGGCCTACCAGGACGAGAGCGGCTTTAACAAGTTGCGGCCGCATCTCGCATCTCTCGGGACTTAGAAAGTGCATTGAGGTTGCTGCGGTTAGGGGCGGCGCATGGTCAGGGCCTTGTACACGTCGAAATCCACTTCAATGGTTCTCATGGCCGGCGCTCTCGCAGGTTGAGATTGCATCCTTCGGAAACGACATAGTCCTATAGTGCTTTTATTAAGGTCGAGCTTTAGGTGGTTGTTTGGGTTTTCAGGTTTTCTGATCCGGCGGGTGCTGTTATTGACGGGCTTGAAAAAGTGATTGGTCAAGCTATAATGTTCAACATATAGAACATTACGGGGTCTCCGGTGCGGCTTCAGGAGCTTGGCTACGAGATTCGGCGGGCGCGGCGCGAACGCGGACTGACGCAGGCCCAATTGGCAAGAGCGGCGTGGCTGTCCCGCACTACGCTGAACCAGTTGGAGAATGGCTTGTTCCCGGATCTGGGCGTGAGGAAGGTCCTTGCGATCCTCGAAACGCTGGGACTCGATCTCGCCGTGCAACCAGTCCCGGAAACCCGCCGCCCGGATTTCATCCGCATGGCGTGCACCACGGCTAATGCAAGCTATAAGATCGCGCTTACCGAGGACGAACTCATCCACGCGCTGCTCACGGGAAAGCCGGCCACCGGCAATCGGCCGCACCTGCGCGCGCTCCTGGACGAGGCCGCGCCTGAGTTGTTGAGAGGGTTGGTCGGCGAAGCAAGCAAATGGACCAAACCCGGAAGGGTGGAGAAGAACTTGGAGAAGATCGCCCATGACATCGGCGCCACTCGAAGGATCGCGAATTGGCTGAAGACCGCCTGAAGCTCTGGGATAAAGCGACGACTTCTGCCGCATTCGCCCGCGCATTGAGAACCGTGAAAGTGGATGACAAAGTTTCCCTCACCCTAGCCCTCTCCCCGCAAGCGGGGCGAGGGAACACCTCCCCGGCTAAGACTTGAACCGCTTGTGGGGGGTAAAATCGCGCCCATGAACGCAGTCGCCGAAATCAGGGACATCAAGCTCTACATGCGCCAGGTGGGCGAGCAGGCGCGCGCGGCTTCGCGGGTGCTCGCGCGCGCCGACAGCGCGGCCAAGGACCGCGCGCTCGTCGCCGCCGCCGCCGCGATACGGCGCGACGCGGCGCGCCTCCTCGCCGCCAACGCCGAGGACGTGACCGAGGCGCGCGCCCGTGGCCTCGAGCCCGCGCTGCTCGACCGGCTCGCGCTCACCCCCGACAGTGTGGAAGCCATGGCCGAGGGCCTGGAGCAGATCGCGCGCCTGCCCGATCCGGTCGGCGCCATCACCGACCTGCGCGAGCGCCCGAGCGGCATCCGCGTCGGCCGCATGCGCGTGCCGCTCGGCGTGATCGGCATCATCTTCGAGTCGCGCCCCAACGTCACCGCCGACGCGGCGGGGCTGTGCTTGAAGTCGGGCAACGCCGCCATCCTGCGCGGCGGCAGCGAAGCGCTGCGCTGCAACCGCGCGATCGCCGCGTGCATGCACGAGGGCCTGGCCGCGGCCGGGCTGCCGCAGACGGCGATCCAGGTGATCGCGACCACCGATCGCGCCGCGGTGGGCGAACTGCTCACGATGAACCAGTACGTCGACATCATCGTGCCGCGCGGCGGCAAGGGCCTGATCGAGCGCGTCATGGCCGAATCGCGCATCCCGATGATCAAGCACCTCGACGGGGTGTGCCACGTGTATATCGACGATCGCGCGGACCTGGACATGGCGATACGCATCGCCGACAACGCCAAGACCCAGCGCTACGGCACCTGCAACACCATGGAAACGCTGCTGGTCGCGGAAGGCGTGGCGGCGAAGGTGCTGCCGCCGCTCGCGAAAATCTATTTCGACAAGGGCGTGGAGTTGCGCGGCGACCAGGCGGCGCGAAAACTCGTGCCCGCGATCAAGCCCGCGAGCGAGGACGACTGGTACGCGGAATATCTCGCGCCGATCCTCGCGGTGCGCGTGGTGAAAGACCTCGACCAGGCGATGGAGCACATCGCCAAGTACGGCTCGGCGCACACCGACGCCATCGTCACCGAGGACGAGGCGCGCGCGCAGCGTTTCCTGCGCGAGGTCGATTCGAGCTCGGTGATGGTCAACGCCTCGACGCGCTTTGCCGACGGGTTCGAGTACGGCCTGGGCGCGGAAGTGGGCATTTCCACCGACAAGCTGCACGCGCGCGGGCCGGTGGGGCTGGAAGGTCTCACCTCGCAGAAATACGTCGTGCTCGGCGACGGTCAAATCAGGACGTGATGCGGCGCATCGCCGATCTGCCCGTCGGCGCCGCACGCAAACTCTGAACGCCAGCGGCTTGAACGCCTTCAACTTGAACGTCTGCGGCATCCTCGGCGGCACCTTCGATCCGGTTCACCTGGGCCATGTCGCGCTGGCCGAAGCGGCGCTCGCGGGACTGCCGCTCGGCGAAGTCCTGTGGCTGCCCTCGGGCAGCCCCGGGCATCGCGCGCCGCCCGTCGCGAGCGCGCGCGACCGCCTGGCGATGCTCAGGCTCGCCACCGCCGGCAATCCGCGCTATCGCATCGACGACGGCGAGCTCGCCCGGAGCGAGCCCACCTACACCGTGCACACCCTCACCCGGCTGCGCGCGCAGCTCGGCAACGAACAGCCGCTCGCGCTGCTGCTGGGCAGCGATTCTTTCCTGAGCCTGCCGACCTGGCTGCGCTGGCGCGAGCTGTTCGACCTCGCGCATGTCGCCGTCGCGAGCCGCCCAGGCCATCTCCCGAGCGACGGCGGGCCGGCGCCCGAACTCTCGGCCGAGATCGCGCGCCGCTCGGCGCGGCCCGAACAGCTCGCCGCGAGCGCGGCGGGCAGGATCGTGCGCTTCGACATGCCGCCGATGGACATCTCGGCCTCGGCCATCCGCGCACAGCTTGCCGCGGGGCAGGACACGCGCCAGTTGCTCCCCGCCGCAATTCTCGCTTATATTGAGGCACAACATCTATACTGAAAGGAGACGCTCAAACCCTGATGGATATCCGCAAAATGGAAAAAGCGGTGGTCGCCGCACTCGAAGACATCAAGGCCCGCGACATCGTCGTGCTCAAAGTCGCCCATCTCTCGCCCTTGTTCGAGCGCATGATCATCGCCAGCGCCGACTCGACGCGCCGGGTCAAGGCGCTCGCCGACAACGTGCAGGAAAAGCTGAAGGCGCTCGGCGAGCAGGTGCTCTCGGTGGAAGGGGAGCAGAACGGCGAGTGGGTGCTGGTCGACCTCGGCGCGATCGTGGTGCACGTGATGCAGCCCACCATCCGCCAGTACTACAACCTGGAAGAGCTGTGGAACCAACCCGAAGTGAAGCCGAAACGGCCGCGCGCGCGCAAGAAGGCGGCAGAATCGCAGCCGGCCGCCAGGTGAGAACGCGCCCAAGCCCCCGATGAAGCTCGTCGTGGTCGCCGTCGGCACGCGCATGCCGTCCTGGGTGGTCGAGGGCTACCGCGCGTACGCGAAGCGCATGCCGCCGGGCACGGCGCTCGAGTTGATCGAGATCAAAGCCGAAGCGCGCACTAGCGGAAAAACCGTGGCGCAAATGCTTGCCGCCGAAGCCCAACGCATCCGCGCGGCGCTGCCCAAGGGCGGCCGCGTGGTCGCGCTGGACGAGCGCGGCAAGGATCTGAGCACGACCGGCCTCGCGGTGCAGTTCGAGGCCTGGATGCAGGAACGCGGACCGGTGGTGTTTCTGATCGGCGGCGCGGACGGCCTGGACGCTGACTTGAAAAAGACCGCCGCGATGCAGTTGCGCCTGTCGGGCATGACCCTGCCGCACGGGCTCGCGCGGGTGCTGCTGGCCGAGCAACTGTATCGCGCGCTGAGCATCATCGGCGGCCACCCGTACCATCGCGAGTGAGCATATTGGCCGGCCAATCCTACTTCTACCTGGCCTCGCGCAGCCCGCGCCGGCGCGAACTGCTGAACCAGATCGGCGTCGATCACCAGGTGCTGACCCAGCGCATCAAGGCGGAGCGCGGCGCCGACGTGAACGAAGATCCGCTTCCCGGGGAAACGCCGCGCGACTATGTGCTGCGCGTGTGCCGCGACAAGGCCGAGAACGGCTGGATGCGCGTCGTCCAGCGCAAGCTGCCGCTGCGCGGCGTGCTGGCCGCCGACACCACCGTGTGCATCGGCGACGAAATCCTCCGCATCCCGGCGGATGCGGCCGAGGCCGCCGATTTTCTCGGGCGCCTGTCGGGCCGGGAGCACGAGGTGCTCACGGCCGTCGCGTTCAAATTCGGCGAGCGCATGGAGACCGAGTTGTCGGCGACCGCAGTGCGCTTTCGCGCGCTCGAACCGGCCGAGATCGAGCGTTACGTGGCCAGCGGCGAGCCCATGGACAAAGCCGGCGCCTACGGCATCCAGGGCCGGGCCGGGGCGTTCGTCACCGAGATCCGCGGCAGCTATTCCGGCGTGATGGGACTGCCGCTGTACGAGACCGCGCGGCTGCTCAAGCGCTTCGGCATCGGGCCTACCGTTTGAAAAGACCGATCGGCCCGAGGGCGGGCCTCCTACGCCCAACGG
>DAIRFM010000112.1:0-5896 GCA_036795025.1 Burkholderiales bacterium
TAATGCACCCCGACGCCGATGCCGCGCTGGTGCATCGCCTGGATAAACCCGCCGCGGTCGATGCGCATGCGCTCCAGCGGCAGCAATACCTGGAACATATGCCAGTTGCAGTTCGCGAAATCGGCAAGCGGCAGCACGCAGCCCGAGTCCGTCTCGAAGCGCTCGAAATAGCGCTGCGCAAGCATGCGGCGCCGGGCGGTGAACGCCTCCAGCCGCTTTAACTGGCCGAGGCCGATGCGCGCCGCAATATCGGTCAGATTGTGCTTGCCGCCCGCGACCTCGACTTCCTCGCCGCCGTCGGGCAGGCGCACCACGCCTTGCAGGCGCAGCCGGGTGCACAGATCGGTTTCGGCCGCGTCCGTGAGCACCAGGCAGCCGCCTTCCCCGCTGGTGATGTTCTTGTTGGCGTGAAAGCTGATGGCCACCAGATCGCCGAAGCTGCCGATGCGGCGGCCGCGCCAGGACGCCCCCATGCTCTGCGCCGCGTCCTCGATCACGCGCAAGCCGCGACGCCGGGCGAGTTCGTACAACCGGTCGCGGTCCACCGGCAGGCCTGCCATGTCCACCGGCAGCAGCGCGCGGGTCCTCCCCGTGATCGCGGCTTCGATGCGCTCGAGGTCGATATTGCGCGTGATGGCATCGACGTCGACGAACACCGGCCTCGCGCCGGCACGCAGGATCACGTTGGCTGTGGCCACCCAGGAAAGCGGCGTGGTGATGACTTCGTCGCCGGGCTGCACGCCGGCGACGCTGAGGGCGATTTCCAGCGCGCCGGTGGCCGAACTCATCGCGCGCACCTCGCGGCCGCCGAAATACTGCGACAGTTCCTGCTCCAACTGCCTGACGCAGGGGCCGCTGGTGATCCAGCCGGAGCGCAGCACGTCGGCCACGCCCGCGATCGTTTCCTCGTCTATCGAGGGGCGGGTGAAAGGGAGGTAGTCCATCAGGAGCGCGCGACGATATACACGCCGATGATGATGATGCCGATGCCAACGAGGCGGGTCACGCTGACCGCCTCGCCGAACAGGTACCAGGCCGCGACGGCGTTGAGCAGGTAGCCCACGGAGAGCATGGGATAGGCGATCGAAACCTCGACCCGCGACAGGCCCATGATCCAGACGACCAGGCTCACCACGTAGCAGGCCATGCCGCCTACGATGTGCGGTTCCAGCGCGAGCTTCATCCCTACCGGCACGATGTTGCCGGCGCTGAATTCGAACTGCCCGACCGCGTTGGTGCCGGCCTTGAGCAGCAATTGGGCCGTGGCGTTGAGGAACACGCCCAGCATCAGCAGCGAGAAACTGACGACGTTCATGGATTTGCGACGAGGCGTCTGGCGACGATGATCCGGCGCGTGTCGCGGGCGACCAGCCGCATCGGCAGGCCCTTGGCGCGGAACATCTCGTAGGCGTCGGGCGACATCAGCGCCAGCGCTTCGCGCTCGGCGTTCCAGGTTTTTTCGAACAAGGGGAAATCGGGGATGAATTTTTCCGGCTCCTGCTCGATGCCGAAACCCAACTCGTCCTTGTACACCACCATGGTGGTGCTGCGCTGCAGATAGAACTGCAGCGACTGGTCGTAGGTGTTGACGCTGTAGAAGGGCATGCCGGGCTTCAATTCAGGTTTGATTTTCTGGGCGATATGATACGCGGAATTGGCCCTGGACAGGCTTTCGTGGCCGCTCAATACGAGCTGCGCGAACACGAGGCCGACCGCCGCCAACAGGGCGAGCGCACTGGCGCTGCGACCGCGCGACGCGAGCCAGGCGCAGGTCGCCACGCCGGCAATCTCGAGCACTCCCGCGGCAATCAGCCAAACGGCGTAATCCCGGAACAGCTCGGCCGGCACCTCGCGGCTGGCGAAACGCTCGATGCCGGGCAGAAGCGCCAGCAGGGCGATGCCCGCAAGCGCAGCCGGCAGCGTCTGCCACGCGAGCGCGCGCTTCCTGAGCTGCGTCAGGCGCACGCCGGTGAGCAGGGCGAGTGCCGGGAACATCGGCAGAATGTAGGACACCAGCTTCGAGCTCGAAGCGGAAAAAAACACGAACACCACAGCCGCCCACAACAGCAGAAAGCGCTGCGCCTGGAAGCGCCGCTGCGGGTCGCGCTTCCAGGCGCGCGCCAGGGCGTCGATGAGGGTGATGGTCCACGGGAGCATGCCCGCCAGCAGCACCGGGATGAAATAGTAGGGTGGCTGGTAGCGGCCGTGCTCCCTGGTCAGGAAACGCTCGAAATGTTCGTGGATGAAAAAGAAGTGGAAAAACTCCGGGTTGGCGAGCGACACCGATACGAACCAGGGCAGGGTCAGCGCGAGCAATAGCGCGGTCCCGGCGACGAGCCGCAGACGGCCGGCGAGCCGCCAGTCGCGCTCGATCACGATGTAGAGGACGAGTGCGGCGCCGGGCAGGACCAGCCCGATCAGCCCTTTGGACAGCACCGCCAGGGCGAGCGCAGCCCAGGCGGTGAGCATCCAGCGAGTGCGCGCGCGCGCATCCGCGGCATCGTGCTGGGCGAGCAGGAAGGCGCACACCGCGGCCGACAGGAAAAAGCTCACGCCCATGTCGAGCGTGTTGACGTGCCCGATGAGCACCCAGAGCAGGCTCGAGCCCAGCACCAGCGCGGCATACCACCCGGCCGTCGCGCCGAACAGCCGCCGGCCGGTGAAAAACACCATGAGCACGCCGAGAAAGCCGGTGAGCGCGCTCCATAGCCGGGCCGTCCACTGATGTTCGCCGAACAGGGTGTAGGCCGTGGCCGTCGCCCAGTACTGCAGCGCTGGTTTTTCGAAATACTTGATGTCGTTCAGGCGCGGGGTGGTCCAGTCGCCGCTTGCCACCATCTCGCGCGGGATCTCGGCGTAGCGCCCCTCGTCCGGGTTGACCAGCTTGCGGTATTCGAGATTGGAGAACCAGACGAGGCCGAAGACGACCAGCAGAATGACTTGCAGGCGCCGGGTCATGCCACTGGCGTTATCGGAATTCAACTGAACAGCAGCGCCGCGGCGACCTTGCGCTCCTCGGCCGCGAGGAAGTTGTAGGTGCGGCAGGCGGCCTGGATGTCCATCACCTCGAGGCCGATGCGCGCCTCGATCAGCGCGCGCGTGAGTTCGGGCCGCGGAAAGCGCAGGCGCTCGCCGGTGCCGAGCAGCACGATTTCCGGCTTCAGCTCGGCGAGCAGGGCGAAATCCCCGGCGTCAAGGTCATCGAATCCGGCGGGCGGCCAGTCGGTCAGCACCCGGTCGCGCAGCACCACCAGGCTCTGTTCGTGGCGCTGCTTGTTGACCATGACGTAGCCCTCACCGTAGCCGGTGAACAGGTTGATGCCCGAAATGTTGGTGAGATGGAGCTTCAAGGGAGTGCTCAAATAGGCTAAAATTATAAACTTTTTCAGCACTTACCGCGACTTTGCGCCGCACCATATGAGACAATTTGCACGAATCAACCGCCTGCCGCCCTATGTCTTCAACATCACCAACGAGTTGAAGATGGCCGCCCGCCACGCGGGCGAGGACATCATCGACATGAGCATGGGCAACCCCGACGGGCCCACGCCCAAGCACATCGTCGACAAACTGGTGGAGGCGGCACGGCGCAACGACACCCACGGCTATTCGGTGTCCAAGGGCATCCCGCGCCTGCGCCGCGCCATCACCGGCTGGTACCAGCGGCGCTACGGCGTGGAGTTCGATCCGGACACGGAAGCCATCGTCACCATCGGTTCGAAGGAGGGCCTGGCGCACCTGATGCTCGCCACGCTGGATCACGGCGACACGGTGCTGGTGCCCAATCCGAGCTACCCGATCCATATCTACGGCGCCATCATCGCCGGGGCCGACATCCGTTCGGTGCGCATGACCCCGGGCGTCGATTTCTTCGCCGAGACGGAGCGCGCGATCCGCGAGCTGATCCCGAAGCCGAAAATGCTGGTCATCGGCTTTCCCTCGAATCCGACGGCGATGTGCGTCGAGCTCGAGTTTTTCGAGCGCGTGATCGCGCTGGCCAAGGCGCACGACATCCTGGTGGTGCACGACCTGGCTTATGCCGACATCACTTTCGACGGCTGGAAAGCGCCCTCGATCATGCAGGTGCCGGGCGCGCGCGACGTGGCGGTGGAGTTCTTCACCATGTCGAAAAGCTACAACATGGCCGGCTGGCGCATCGGCTTCATGGTCGGAAACAAGGACCTGGTGCACGCGCTGGCGCGCATCAAGAGTTACCACGACTACGGCACCTTCACCCCGCTCCAGGTCGCCTCGATCGTCGCGCTCGAGGGACCGCAGGATTGCGTCGAGGAAGTCCGCCTCAAGTACCAGAGGCGGCGCGACGTGATGGTGAAAGGCCTGCACGAGCTGGGCTGGATGGTCGCCAACCCCAAGGCCTCGATGTACATCTGGGCCAGGATTCCGGAGCACTACAGCGGCATGGGCTCGCTCGAATTCGCGAAGAAGATTCTCGCCGAGGCCAAGGTGGCGGTGTCGCCCGGCATCGGCTTCGGCGATTACGGCGACGACCACGTGCGCATCGCGCTGATCGAAAACGAGGCGCGCTCGAGACAGGCGCTGCGGGGCATCAAAGACATGTTCAGGAAGGACGGCCTGCTGTGACGCAAATTTTCCGGAAACGGCTGGCATGAACCCGATCAGCGTGGGGCTGCTGGGCATAGGCACGGTCGGCGGCGGCACCTGGAACGTGCTCGCGCGCAATCAGGAAGAGATCACCCGCCGCGCCGGGCGCGGCATCCGCATCACCAAGGTGGCCGACAAGGACCTGGCGCGGGCGCAGCAATTGGTCGGGGGCAGGGCCGCGGTCACCGCCGACGCCTGGGAGGTGGTGAGCGATCCGGCTATCGATATCGTGGTCGAGCTGATCGGCGGCTGCACCGTCGCCCTCGACCTGGTGCTGAAAGCGATCGAGAACGGCAAGCATGTGGTCACCGCGAACAAGGCGCTGCTCGCGACCCACGGCAATGAGATCTTCGCCGCGGCGCAGGAAAAAGGGGTGATGGTGGCGTTCGAGGCCGCGGTGGCGGGCGGCATCCCGATCATCAAGGCCCTGCGCGAAGGCCTTACCGCGAATCGCATCGAATGGATCGCCGGCATTGTCAACGGGACATCGAACTTTATCCTGTCGGAGATGCGCGACAAGGGCCTCGCCTTCGGCACCGTGCTGAAGGAGGCGCAGCGCCTGGGCTACGCCGAGGCCGATCCGACGTTCGACATCGAGGGCATCGACGCCGCGCACAAGCTCACCATCATGTCGGCGATTGCCTTCGGTATTCCGATGCAGTTCGACAAGGCCTATACCGAGGGTATCTCCAGGCTCACCCAGGAAGACATCCGCTACGCCGAGCAGCTCGGCTACCGCATCAAGCTGCTCGGCATCACGCGCAGGACGCCGGAGGGCATAGAGCTGCGCGTGCACCCGACCCTGATTCCGGCGCGGCGCCTGATCGCCAATGTCGAGGGGGTCATGAACGCCATCCTGGTGCAGGGCGATGCGGTCGGCGCCACCTTGTACTACGGCGCCGGCGCCGGCGCGGAGCCGACCGCCAGCGCCGTGGTTGCGGACCTGGTGGACGTGACGCGCATGCACACCGCCGACCCGGAGCACCGCGTGCCGCATCTCGCGTTCCAGCCCGACCAGTTGTCGGATGTCGCCATCCTGCCGATGGACGAGGTGGTCACCTCCTACTACCTGCGCATGCGGGTGGTGGACCGGCCGGGGGTGCTGGCCGACATTACCCGCATCCTCGCCGACCGCGGCATTTCCATCGACGCCATGGTGCAGAAAGAGCCTTCCGAGGGCGAGGAGCAGGTGGACATCATCATGCTCACGCACGAGACGCGCGAGAAGCATATCAACGCTGCCATCGCCGCGATCGAGAACCTCGCCGTGGTG
>DAIRFM010000113.1:0-5894 GCA_036795025.1 Burkholderiales bacterium
TCAAATCTTGTGTATGACCAGTTATTCAAGCGGCGACCTGCTGAATG
Organism: Burkholderiales bacterium; assembly: GCA_036795025.1. Classification (GTDB taxonomy): domain Bacteria; phylum Pseudomonadota; class Gammaproteobacteria; order Burkholderiales; family SG8-39; genus 2-12-FULL-64-23. Next base: position 48 of record DAIRFM010000113.1, read on the forward strand.
CTCTTTTCAATATCCATGGGTTGACGGTTAAATACTTCCGGCAATCAATCACGCCGCCGCCGTTGCATTGTCACAGACACCTGGCTATGATCTTCTTGTAGGTTCCGTCGGCGTTTATTTCCTTGAAACTCGCTTTGGGGGGGCGGAAACGGTGAAAAATCCGTTTCGAATAGGCAACTGCGCCGGGTTCTCCGGCGACCGGGTGGACGCACCGGGTCCGGTCGTCGACACGCTGATCGAATCGGGCGGCCCTTGCGCCGTGTTTTTCGAAGTGCTCGGGGAGCGCACGGTCGCGCTGGCGCAATTGGAGAAACGGCGCGACCCGTTGCGCGGCTACGAACCCATGCTGGAGCGCCTGCTCGAGCCGATTCTGAAGCGGTGTGCGGAGCACGCAATTCCGATCATCGGCAATTTCGGGGCGGCCAACCCGCCAGGCGCCGCCCGGGTCATCGCGCAGCTGGCATTGCGGCTCGGCATGCCGGACTTGAGGATCGGTGTCGTGCATGGCGACGATGTGCGCGAGCGCATCGATCTCGCGTCGCTCCCGGTCTACGAGGCCGACACGGCGTTGGACACGGGCGATGGCGAGATCGTTTCCGCCAACGCTTACCTGTCAGCCCGTCCGATGGTCGACGCGCTTGCGTCAGGGGCGCAGATTGTCGTGACCGGCCGGACCGGCGATCCCTCGCTTGCCCTGGCGCCGCTGATTCATCACTTCGGCTGGCGTTTCGACGATTGGGCCCGGCTTGCAGTTGGCGCGACCGCCGGCCACCTGCTCGAGTGCGGCGCGCAAGTCACCGGCGGCTACTACTACGACCCCGGTTTCAAGGACGTTCCCGACCCCGCCAATATCGGCTTCCCGATCGCCGAAGTCGATGCGCACGGGCGCCTCGTGATCACCAAGGCCGCGCGCACGGGAGGCAGCGTGAACGCGCAAGTGGTGAAGGAGCAACTGCTCTACGAGATCCACGATCCCTCCTGTTACATCACTCCCGACGTCACGCTCGATTTCACGCAGGTGTCCGTGCGTGAACTGGGGGCGGACCGGGTCGAGGTGCTCGGCGTGCGCGGCGGCCCCGCGCCCGAAAAGGTCAAGGCCACCGTGTGCTTCGACGGCGGCTGGATGGGTGAAGGCGAAATCTCCTACGCCGGACCGAACTGCCTTGCACGCGCACGCGCGGCGGGCGACGTGCTCCTTGAACGCCTGCGGCGGCGCAAGCTCGCGCTCAAGTCGCGGGTCGACCTGATCGGCGTTGCGAGCGTTCACGACGGCGACGGCGGAACGAAATGGCGCGCCTTCGAAGGCGCCGAACCGGACGACGTGCGCGTTCGTCTCGCAGTATCGGCGCGCACGCAGGACGATGCCGACCAGGCCGCGCGCGAGGTTCTGGCGCTGTACTGTTGCGGACCCGCCGGCGGCGGAGGCGTGCGCTGGCGCACCACGCAGCGAATCAGGACGCAGTCCTACCTGATGCCGCGCGGCGACCTGGCGCCGGGAAGTCGGGTTCAAAGCGCAGCGGAGATCGCCCGATGACCGATCCTGATGACACCCTGGTGACGATCCCGCTTCATCGCGTCGCTCACGGTCGCGCCGGCGACAAGGGCAACCGCCTCAACGTCAGCGTGATCCCGTATGACAGCGGCGCGTATCCGCTCATTGCGCAACAACTCACCGAACAGCGGGTGCTCGAATTGTTCGCCCATCGCGGCGCGACCCACGTCAAGCGCTACGATCTGCCGCTGCTGCCGGCGTTCAACTTCGTGATCGAAGATGTGCTCGAAGGCGGCGTCAACGGCAGTCTCAACGTCGATGGCCACGGCAAGAGCAACTCGTTTCTCCTGCTCGGCATGCCGGTGCGGGTGCCGAAGCGGTTCGTGCGGTCTGCGCCATGGGAAATCGATTCAGGTCGAGCTCGAACCAGGGAGGAGTCGGAATCATGAGAGGAATGAGTGCGTTTGGTTTTGCCCGCATGGGCGCCGCGGTTCTGGGCGCGTGCCTGATCGTCCAATCGGCAGCGCATGCGCCGACTGCGCGGAAATGTTCGCGGCATAGGCCAGCTCGCCCGCCGGACGCGTGGTGCCGTCGATCAGCGTCCAGAGAATTCTCGCGCGGGCGGGGTCCGCGAGGCGATGGGCAATCCTGGGGATGCCGAAGTCGTCATTCATAGCGTTCAGCTGAGCATCTGCCCGCCGTCCACCGCGATGGTCTGGCCGGTGACCCAGCTCGCCGCATCGCTTGCCAGGAACAGCGCCACGTTGGCGATTTCTTCGGGAGTGCCCATGCGCCCGAAGCCGATGCCGGAGAGCACCGTGTTGTAGAGCTTGGGTTCCGCGGTCTTGCGCTTCTCCCAGGTGCCGCCGGGAAACTCGATCGAGCCCGGCGCGATGCAGTTCACCCGGATGCGCCTTGCGGCGAGCTGCGCGGCCTGGGTCCTGGTGTAATGGATCAGCGCCGCCTTGAGCGCGCCGTAGGGCGGGGTGCGCGCGCTCGGCGTCAGGCCCGAGATGGAGGAGATATGCACGATCGAGCCGTGCGAGCGCTCCAGCCATGGCAGCGCTGTCCAGGAGGCGCGCACCGACGCCATCAGGTCCACGTTGATGCTCGCCGCCCAGCCGGCCTCGTCGTCGCTGATACCGAAGCCCGACGCGTTGTTCACCAGCACGTCGATTCCGCTGAGTGCCTCCGCGGCGGTGTGCACCCAGGCCGTGACCGCCGCGCCGTCGGCGAGGTCGCACGTTGCCGCATGCACCCCGTGACCGAAAGCCTTGAGCTCGACCTCGGTCGCGCGCAGGGCGGCTTCGCCGCGCGCGCAGATGCTCACGTTTGCACCCGCTCGAGCGAACGAAAGTGCGATCGATCGGCCGATACCGCGGCTGCCGCCGGCAATCAGTGCGTTCTTGCCTGCAAGGGAAAGGTTCATCGTGTCTCCTCCGTTCTCATTCTAGTCAGTGTTGTACCACAGTCAATTCCAATTCAGGTATGAGCCTGAACGAGGGCGGCGAGCGGCCATGTGCATAACCCGGGTGCATGGCGAGGTTTTCTGAGTGCATTCAGGCGGCTGCTTTCGATCGGTTGAAAATGGTTTTAAAGAGAATTGCGCGGGCGTGGTTGAGGCGCTGCGCGGCCTCATTATCGCTCACGGCGGTAGCTTGTGCATCGAGCTGTAGGAAGGTGATACCGGGTTTGAGGAATTGTTGGGCCTGGTGCAGTGATTTGGTTCGCTCTTGGATGAGCAACTTGTTGAGCAGTTTGGCGACCTGGTGGTTGATGAATTTTGAGCCGTTGTCGCTGTGGAAGCCGATCAGACGGGCGTGCTCATGTAAGCGTTAGTGTTAGTGTTAGTATTTGATGCGTGCAACTGTCGCACTCATTCTCAGCGCAAGACGCGACTGAGTGCTTAAGGAGAAATCTTTGATGGAAGCGATCCCCTGTCCGATGTTGTTCTCGCCGGGAAAAATCGGGTTGATGGAACTGCGCAACCGGGTGGTGATGGCGCCCATGGTGGTGCAGCTCGGCTCCGAGAGCGGTGCGGTGACAGAGCGCACTGTCGATTACTACGTGCGCCGGGCAAAGGGAGGCGCCGGGCTGGTCATCGTGGAAGCCAGCTACATCGCGCCCGGGGGAAAAGCCTTTGCCTGCCAATTGGGGATAGACCGTGACGCGCTTGTGCCCGGCCACTTCGATCTGGTGGAAGCGATCCACCGCAACGGAGCGAAAGTCGCGCTGCAGATCCATCATGGCGGCGCGCGCGCGAATCCCGCGCTGACCGGTGGCGTGCTCGTGGCACCGTCAGCCGGCGCTGAGGAGGGGATTTCCGCGGTACCCCGCGCGCTCACCGAGCAGGAGATCGAAGATCTGGCCGACAGTTACGCCCGCGCCGCCCAGCGTGCCCAGCGCGCCGGCTATGACGCGGTCGAGATCCACGGCGCGCACGGCTATCTGATACATGGATTTCTGTCGCCGGCTTCCAACCATCGCTCTGATGCTTATGGGGGAAGCCCGGAGAACCGACTGCGTTTCGCCGGGCTGGTCGTGCGCAGGGTGCGCGAGGCGGTGGGCGCGCGCTTTCCGCTTCTGTTCCGCATGAGCGCAGAGGGTGGCTACGGGATCGATGAGGCGGTCGAGATCGCACGCGCCCTCGATACCTGGCGCGTGGACGCCATCCATGTTTCGGTGGGCGGCACCGCGCCGATCGCTCTGCTGCCGATGGACACCAGCCCGATGGCGCGTCCCGAAGGTTGGCTCACCGCCTACGCCGACGCCATCAAGAAACGTGTCTCGGTGCCTGTCATCGTCGTCGGCGAAATCCGCCATCCCCGTTTTGCAGAAGAGGTTCTGGCCCAAGGCAAGGCGGACTACATTGCGCTCGCACGACCGTTTCTGGCTGACCCGGACTGGCCTGCCAAGGCCGAGTGCGGCAGGGAGGACGAGATCCGCCACTGCATCTCCTGCGATTATTGCCGGCTCGCGCTGTTATTCACCAGGCCCATCCGCTGCCTGGTGAACCCGGAAGTCGGCCGTGAGCGCGAGTTCTCTGCCGTCGTGCCGGCGCCAGCGGCGAAGCGCGTCATCGTCGTAGGCGGGGGGCCCGGCGGTCTGGAGGCGGCGCGTACCGCAGCCGTACGCGGCCACCGCGTCGTGCTGTACGAGCGTAGCGCGGAGCTGGGCGGCCAGCTCCATCTCGCCGTGCTTCCTCCACAAAAGGAGAAAATCGAATGGCTGAGGCAATGCCTGGTCACGCAAACGCGGAAGGCCGGGGTGGAACTGCGCACCTCGACGATCTTCCGGCCTGAGGCACTGGCGCAGGGGGAAGCCGACGCCGTGGTGGTAGCGACCGGCGCCCGGCCGCTGCAGGAGCAGGTGCCTGGTGCTAGAGCGGGCCAGGTGGTCTCGGCCTGGGAAGTATTGCAGGGCTGTCCGCCGGCAAAAGGCCTGGCAGTGGTCGTGCTGGGCGGAAGGCAAATGGGGTGCGAAACGGCGGAGTTCCTGGCAGAGCGCGGCAACCGAGTCACCCTGGTGTCTCGCTCAGCGGCCGGGGATCTGGCCGGCGACGTGGTGGCGAGCTACCGGGCGCCGCTCCTGGCACGCTTGCGCAGGCTGGGGGTGGCGCTACGCACGCGCTGCGATGTGCGCGAGATCAGGAACGGTCAGGCCATCGTCGTGGAGGAGGGTGGCGGCGAGCAGACTGTGGGTGCCGACCTTGTGATCCTCGCGCGCGGGTCTGTGCCCGAGCCGACCGCCCTGGAATTGCTCCGGACCATGGTGCCCGAAGTCTATGCGGTGGGAGATTGCGTGGAGCCACGCGCGATCGCCGAGGCACTCTACGAAGGCGCGTTGGCCGGGAGCCGGATATGATTACTTCGCGGTATCGGGGGCGCTGCCCCGTGAATTGAAAGACGCACGGACCCTTCCGGCGGGCGCCACTTGGCGCAGGGCGTAGGGCGGCTCACGCCCCAGGATTCGAGGCGACGAGGCATCGTTCTTCACTGGGACGGATCTGTTCGTCGACGGCGACCTTTCGATCCTCTGTCATATATGTGACAAAAAGAAATGCATGAAAACGGTTCAAATGGGCTGCGCAGAGCCGGTACTCATGGGAATAGCTGTTTCGGACTATTTACCTAAGCAACGACTGGCACTACTATCCGGGGGCAGGTCACCATATCGGATCGCCGCCGTGGTCCACGGGAGCGAGCATCAGTTACCGGAGGCAACACCATGGCTAAGGGAAAGGACGCGACGAGGACGAGGACGAGGACGAGGATCGGTGTCTCCGAGGGTGCCGGCTACGTGACCTTGCGTAAGCAGGCGGAAGAGGCGCTGCTCAAGGCGGGGGCCCTGCAGCG
>DAIRFM010000114.1:0-4065 GCA_036795025.1 Burkholderiales bacterium
CAATCATAAAAGGTCGCCGCTCCGCCCATGTCGGCGACCGCCTGCGACGTGACTTCGTTGGCATTGCGGCCATCGGGCGAGAGTTTCTTCCACCACACGGACAGCGCCGCCACCACGCCCTCGCGCACCAAGTCGGACACGCGCGCTTTGGCGACGAACGAGCCGCGCCCGTTGTAAATGCGCACCGTGTGGCCATCGCCGATGCCGCGCGACACGGCGTCGGCCGGATGGATGTCCAGAGTAGGCTCGCCCGCCTCCTTCAGCGCGAACGGCAGGTTGGCGAAGGAGGAGTTGAGGAAGTTGCGCGCCGGCGGCGAGATGAAGGCGAGGGGATACTTCTTTGCCAGTTGCGGCGCGCTTTGCGCCGATTCGCGCGGCGGGACATAGCCGGGCAGCGGGTCCATGCCCAGGTCCACCGCGGTCTGGCTCCAGAACTCGCACTTGCCCGAAGGCGTGGGGAAATTGCCCTCGGCGAAGGGCGCGAAACGCGCGGGCAGGTTGAGCCGCTGCCAGCCTTGGGCTTTCAGCGCGTTCCACTCGATGCCGGCCATGCGCGGATTCGCCGACTCGAGCGCCTGGCGGCAGATGTCCTCGTCCGAGTCCCCGAAGCAGGCTTCGGTGAAGCCCATGCGCGCGGCGAGCAGCCGGAACACCTCGCTGTTGGGCTTCGCCTCGCCCACCGGCGCGATCGCCGGATTGTTGGCGAGCACGTACAGGTGACCGTAGGACTTGTGCACGTCGTAGTGCTCGAGCTGGGTGGTGGCCGGCAGCACGATGTCGGCATAGTCGGCGGTGTCGGTGAGAAAAATTTCGTGCACCACGGTGAACAGGTCCTCGCGCCGGAAACCGGCGATCACCTTCTGCGAGTCCGGGCACACCGCCACCGGGTTGTTGTTGTAGACGTAGATCGCCCGCACCGGCGGCTCGGCGGCGGTGAGCGCGTCGCCGAGCGCCGACTGGTTGATGCTGCGCGGCCGGTTCGGGATCAGGTCCGCTCGTTCGAGTGCCGCGTGGTTCATGCCGTAGAAATCGCCGGTGGACAGCGACACGCCCCCCGCGGCATCGCGCCAGTGCCCGGTAAGCGCCGGCAGACAGGTGACGGTGCGCACCGCCATGCCGCCGCCGGAGTGCCGCTGCATGCCGTAATTGAGCCGGATCGCCGCCGGCCGCGTGCCGGCGTACTCGCGCGCCAGCGCCACGATCTCGTCTCGCGCGAGACCGCAGATGGCCGCGGCCTTTTCCGGCGGATAGTCCTGCACCCGCTCGCGCAACTGCGCAAAGCCGAGCGTATGGCGCCGGACGTAATCGTCATCGTTGAGTCCCTCGCCGATGATCACGTGCATCATGCCCAGGGCCAGCGCCGCATCGGTGCCCGGCAACGGCGCCAGGTGCCGGTCGCATTTCGCCGCCGTCAGGCTGCGGTAGGGGTCGATCGCGATCACCTTGGCGCCGCGGCGCTTCGCCTCCTGCACGCGCGACCAGAGGTGCAGGTTGGAGACGATGGGGTTGGAGCCCCAGATGAGGATCAGCTTCGCTTCGTCGAAGCGCTCCGGGTCCATGCCGACCCCGGCGCCGAGCGTGATTTTCATGCCTACCTTGCCGGCCGAAGAGCACAGCGTGCGATCGAGCAGCGACGCGCCGAGCTTGTGGAAGAAGCGCCGGTCCATCGAAGCGTACTGCACCAGCCCCATGGTGCCGGCGTAGCTGCAGGGCAGGATGGACTGCGGCTCGACGGCGGCGATCTGTTTGAACTTCGCCGCGATGGTGTCCAGCGCCTCGTCCCAGGAAATGCGCTCGAACCTGCCTTCTCCTTTCGCACCGACGCGCTTCATCGGATGCAGCACACGGTCCTTCGAATAGGTGCGGTCAAGATAGCGCGCAACCTTGGTGCACAGCGTGCCCTGGGTGAAGGGCATGTCCTTCGCGCCCTCCACCTTTACCGCAACGCCGTTCTCCACGCTGATGTGCATGCCGCAGGTGTCGGGACAGTCGTGCGGGCAGGCGGCCTTGACGATCTTGCGCTCGATGCCGGGGTCGGGATGTTTGGCGCCCATGAAGACCTCTGCGACGGGGAGCGGGGATTGTAGCGCGATTGGAATGCGCTTGTCCTCGTGGGAGCGGCGCCCCCGCCGCGACCGGTGCCGGAATCGAACGCCGATCGGCCCGAGGGCGGGCCTCCCACGCCCAACGGAAGTCCTCTTGGAGGACAAACCCTCATCGCGGCGCGAGCAGTCTCCGATAGACGGGCCCAAGCAGCGCCGGCAGCATGTACATCGGTATCTGCGCCATGGCGAAGAACACGATGACGTCGAAGTCGGCCTTGTCGGCGAGCGCCACCATCACCAGGCCCATGTTGCAGTTGCCGGTCATGAGGCCGACGGTAATTGCCGAGCGCATGCCCAGCCTGAGCGCGGCCAGCGTGCCCAGGCACTGCAGCGCGATGTTGGCGCAGAAGGCGGACAGGGTGACCAGCACCACGTAGCCCGGCCGCGCCAGCGCCACCGCCGTGACGCCGTCCATGATGGCGAGGGCAAACATCACCAGCGTCGCCACCGAGGCGCCGTCGAGCATGCGCGCATTGGCTTCCAGCTTCTGCCGCGGCACCATCCGCCGCAGCGCTAGCGCCGCGGCAAAGGCCCCACCTACCATCACTGCGAGGCGCAGCATGAACGTGGCTAGATCGATGTCGATCTCGAGGCCCAGCAGCCACAGCGCCACCAGCGGCAGGGAGAACGGCATCAGCGCGGTGGTGGCGACGATGACGACCACCGCGAGAGCCGCGTCCAGTCCGAGGATCAGGCTGATCGCCGCGGAGGAGACGATGGGCGAGGCCGCCGCCATCAGCGTCAGCCCCTGCGCCAGGGCCGGTGGCAGGCTGAACGCCTTAAGCGCGAGCCACATCAGCACCGGCGAGCCGAGCAGCAGCCCGGCGGTGATCAGCGCCACCAGACGGGGGCGCCGCGCGTAGGCCGCGAGCGCGTCCCAGTCGAGCCGCACCAGCGCGATGACCAGCGGAATCAGCAAGCCGGGGATCAGCATCGGCCGGGCGAGCGCGGCGAGCGGCGGCACGAGCAGGCCGAGCAGCACGCCGCCGGCGAGGAACACGGTGGCGTGCTGCCCGAGAAAATCGAAAGCGCGGTGCAGCGCGCGCATCAATTCAACCTGCCGAAGAGCGGCGACGCACTTCAGGCACGTTGTTGCTTGAACGCCTGGGCCAGGCTCTGCCCGAGGCGGTACAAAGCGTGGTTGGCGGCGGCCACCACGCCCCCCATGGTGAGAAAGCCGTGCGCCATGCCCTCGAAGCATTCGTACAGCACCGGCACCCCGGAGGCCACCAGCCGGTCGGAATACGCCCTGCCCTCGTCCAGCAGCGGGTCATAGCCGGCGGTGATGATGTGCGCCGGCGGCAGGCGCGCGAGATCGGCCGCACGCATCGGCGAAGCGCGCCAGTCGTCGTAGTCCCCGGGCCTGAGGTAGTTGTCACGAAACCAGAGCATGTTGTTGCGGGTGAGCAGATAGCCCTCGCCGAATTTGGCGTGGGAAGCCGAATCCAGGCGCTGGTCGGTCGCGGGGTACACCAGCGCCTGGAACACCAGCGGAGGTCCGCCCGCGTCGCGCAGGGTGATGGCCACTACTGTGGCCAGATTGCCACCGGCGCTGTCCCCGCCGACCGCAATGCGCGCGGCATCGACGGCGAGCGCCCCGGCCTGCTGCGCCACCCAGCGCGTGACGGCGACGCAGTCTTCCACCGCCGCGGGAAACTTGTGCTCCGGCCCCATGCGGTAATCGGCCGCAATGACCGCGCAGCGCGCGTTGTTGGCGAGCGTGCGGCAGACGATGTCGTGGGTATCGAGGTCGCCTATGGTCCAGCCGCCGCCATGAAAATAGACCAGCACCGGCAGCGGCGCGCCGGCCGCCGTGCCCAGAGCGCGATACAGCCGCAGGGGAATCGGCCCCGCCGGGCCGCTCGCAGCGAGATCGCGCACCTCGCCCACCTCGGGGATGGGCGGGCTCAGCACCGCGCGCGTCTCCTTGTACAGCCGGCGCGCCTCTTCCGCGCTCACC
>DAIRFM010000114.1:4165-5892 GCA_036795025.1 Burkholderiales bacterium
GCGGCGTAGTTGAGCATCTCCCAGCCGTTGCGGTTCATCAGCAGGCCGGAGGAAAAGGAAGACGTTGCGCTGGTGAGAAACACCAGAAAGTCGTGCATGCCCTGGGCCTTGGCCTTCTCCGACGGACGGTAGCACTCGGTGAGCAGCGTGGTGCCGCCGACATAGAGGAAATTCCAGCCTATGCCGAGCAGGACGAGCGCCCACCAGAAATTAGCCACCAGCACCCCCGACAAGGCAACGCCCACGCACAGCGCCTCCAGCGCCACGCCGGTGAGCATGACGCTGAGCACACCGAAGCGCCTGATCAGGGACCCGGTAAAGAACGAGGGCGCGAACATGCCGATCACGTGCCATTCGATCACCAGCGCGGCCGAGCTGTAGGGATGGCCGCACAACCCCATCGCGAGCGGCGTCGCGGTCATGAGCAGGCTCATCACGCCGTAGCCCAGGGCCGAGCCGGTCACGGCGACGATGAAGGCGGGCTGGGCCATGATGCGCGCCAGCGGCCGGACCGGCTCGTGGCGCTCGGCGACGCTGGGTTGGGGAATGCGGATGAACGCGAGCAGCGCCATGGTGATGAGGCAAAATACGATGAGCGAGGCGTAGGCGCCGAGAAAGGGCACGGCGAACATGTCCCTGGTGTGCTTGCTCATTTCCGGGCCGATGATGCCGCCGACGAGGCCGCCGGTCATTACCAGCGAAATCGCCTTGGCCTTGAAATTGTGACTGGCTGCATCGGCGGCGGCGAAGCGATAATACTGGCCGAAGGCATTGTAGACCCCCAGCACCAGCACGCCTGCGCACAACAGCCAGAAACTGTGCAGCCACAGGGCGAGGCAGCACACGCCGGCGCCCACGATACCCATCGAAGTGCCAACCTGGAAGCCAATCTGCCGGCCGAACCGCTTCATGAAAAAAGAGGCCGGCAGCGTGGTCAGCGCCGCGCCGACCACGTAGGCGGTGGCGGGCAGAGTGGACAGCATCTTGTTGTCGGCCAGGGAGAAACCGGCAAGCGCCGCCAGCGAAATCAACGTGACATTGTTGGTAAACAGCATCGCCTGGCAGCCGGCGAGCAGTGCGACGTTCTTCTTGGCGTTTTCCATGGAAGGGGGCGCATTGTGCCCCGGCTGGTTCCGGGAGCGCGCATCGGTCGGCTAAGGGAAAGGCGGATTATAGAAGACGGGGCGCAAACGCACCACGGCAGGCAGGCATTACTCCTATCAAATTTGTGCACGATACCGATTGACAAATTCCACGGGCTGATTCATTCTCGCGCTGCGTATCCCCGCACAAGAGCACGCGTAGTCGCCGTCAATCACTTTAAGAGAGGAAACTCATGGCCACAAAGAAAAAGGCAGCAAGCAAGAAAACCGCGAGCAAGAAAACCGCTAGCAAGAAACCCGTCAAGGCTAAAGTCAAGCGCAAGCCGAACGCGGCGTTCATGAAACCGATGACCCCGAGCGCCTCGCTCGGCGCGGTAATCGGCGCAGGCCCGATGCCCCGCACCGAAGTGACCAAAAAAATCTGGACCTACATCAAGAAGAACAAGCTGCAGGACGCCAAGAACCGGCGCATGATCAATGCCGACGACAAACTCAAAGACGTGTTCGGCGGCAAGAAGCAGGTGTCGATGTTCGAAATGACCAAGCTGGTCAGCAGGCACCTGAAGTAGAGATCCGCCTGCCTCAAACGACAAGGGCGGCCTCGAGCCGCCCTTGTCGTTTCCG
>DAIRFM010000115.1:0-5869 GCA_036795025.1 Burkholderiales bacterium
GGCATCCCCGTGAAAAACAGCAACGATTTTCCATTCGGTACCAATCTGCTTGAACCTGTCGAGCATCATGGTCATGTGTGCAAGGCCAACAGGCGTGTCGCCGCCGAATGCCGCATGATCCATGTTGAACACAACTTTGGCCTGCTTCAGCGCGACCGGAACGTCGATCCGGATCTGGTCTGGCGACTGTGCCTGCGCTGGAATGGCAGAAATGGCAAGAGATGCGACCATGACCGTGGCAAGAAGCAGTGTTCGTGCAACATGTGCAGTTAGTTTCATTAATGGCTTTCCTTCACCCCAAGCTTCTTCAAAAAGATCGCCAGCGGGCAGAAACCGGTGAAGCCGCTCTGCAGCAGATTGGCACCGACGAAAGTGGTGAACCACAGCCAGTAGCTGCTGTGGAACAGCGGGCTCGCCGGCACGCCCAGAGCAAGCGAAAGCAGCACGAAAGTTCCGGCAAAGACGTGAACCAGGTTGTCGACGGTCATGGTGTATCTCCTTGTTGCAAAGTTGAGGTTGATTCGGAACCTTCTGGCGTCGCCGCGAGATTCGAGCCAGCGGGCCGCACCGGCCAGCGTTTCCAGTTCGCGGCGTAATACAGCACCGGAATCACCACCAGCGTGAGCACGGTGGACACCAGGATGCCGAAGATCAGCGAAATCGCGAGGCCATTGAATATCGGGTCGTCGAGGATGAACAGCGCGCCCAGCATCGCCGCCAGGCCGGTAAGCACGATGGGCTTGGCGCGGGTCGCACCGGCGTTGATCACGGCGTGTTCGAAATCCGCGCCCCCCTCCATCTGCAGGTTGATGAAGTCCACCAGCAGGATGGAGTTGCGCACGATGATGCCGGCGAGCGCGATCATGCCGATCATGGAGGTCGCGGTATATTGCGCGCCCAGGAGCGCATGCCCCGGCATCACGCCGATGATGGTGAGCGGGATCGGCGCCATGATGATCAGCGGCACCAGGTAGGACTTGAACTGCGCCACCACCAGCAGGTAGATCAGGATCAGGCCGACCGCGTAGGCGAGGCCCATGTCGCGGAAAGTCTCGTAGGTCACCTGCCACTCGCCGTCCCACTTGATGGCATAGCCGGCGTAGGCGTCCTCCGGCTGGGAAATGAAATATTCGCCCAGGGTTCCTCCCTGCGGCAGCGCCTTGCCCATGGCCCGGCCGCGGATGTCGAACATGCCGTAGAGCGGGCTGTCGAGCTTGCCCGCCATGTCGCCGACCACGTAGACGACCGGCAGCAGGTCCTTGTGATAGACGGTCTGGTCGCGCGCGACGCTCTCGGCGCGCACGAGTTCGGTCAGCGGGATGAGCGCGCCACTGGTGGCGCGCACCTTCAGCCGCAGCAGCGATTCGATGCGGCTCGCCTGTCCCGGCGGCAGCGAGACTCTCACCGGCACTTCGTACTTCGCCCCGCTGTCATGCAAGGGCGTGACGTCCTCGCCCGCCAGGCCGATGCGAATGGCGGCGACGATATCGCGCTGCGCCACGCCCATCAGCGCCGCCTTGGCCTGGTCAACGCGCAGGCGCAGCTTCGGCGCGGCTTCGTCGATGCTCGCGTCGACGTCGACGATGTCCGGCGCGGCGGCGAAATCAGCGCGCAGTTTTTGCGCGACTGCGATCTGGCCCGGATAGTCCGGGCCATAGACTTCGGCCACGATGGGCGCCTGCACCGGCGGGCCGGGCGGCACCTCGACCACTTTGAGCGACGCGCCGTGGCGCTTGGCGATCGCTTCGAGCGGCGGCCGCACCGCGAGCGCGATCTCGTGGCTCTTGCGGCTGCGGTGGTGCTTGTCCACCAGGTTCACCTGTATGTCGCCGAGCTCGGGCGACTGGCGCAGGTAATACTGGCGCACCAGACCGTTGAAATTGATCGGCGCGCTGGTGCCGGCGTAGGCCTGGTAGTCGGTGACTTCGGGCACCGTCGCCAGATAGGCACCCATTTCCTGCAGCGCACCGGAGGTCTGCTCCAGCGGCGTGCCGGTGGGCATGTCCACCACCACCTGCAGCTCCGACTTGTTGTCGAACGGCAGCATTTTCAGCACCACCAGCTTCAGCGCCGCAAGCGACACCGCTGCGAGTATCAGGACGAGGATCCCGGTGTAAAGCTTGGTGCGCGCCGCACCGCCGCGCGCGCCGCCCAGGAATGGTCCGATGACGCGGCGGAACAGGCGCAGCGTCCGGGTGTCCTCGACCGCCTCGCCGTGGGCAGTGCCGTGCGGCTTGAGCAGCTTCAGCGCGAGCCAGGGGGTGACGATGAAGGCGATGGCGAGCGAAATGATCATGCCCATGCTGGCGTTGATCGGGATCGGACTCATGTAGGGGCCCATCAGCCCGCTGACGAAAGCCATCGGCAGCAGCGCCGCGATCACGGTGAACGTCGCGAGTATGGTCGGGCCGCCGACTTCATCCACCGCTTCCGGGATCAGCGCCGCCAACGGCTGTCCCGAATTCACGCCGCGGCGGTGGATGTTCTCCACCACCACGATGGCGTCGTCGACCAGGATGCCGATGGAAAAGATCAGCGCGAACAGCGACACGCGGTTGAGGGTGAAGCCCCAGGCCCAGGAGGCGAACAGCGTCGCCGCGAGCGTCAGGATCACGGCAGCGCCGACGATCGCCGCCTCGCGCCGCCCGAGCGCCACCCATACCAGGGCCACCACCGACAACGTCGCGAAAATCAGCTTCTGGATCAGCTTCTGCGCCTTGTCGTTGGCGGTCTCGCCGTAATTGCGGGTGAGCGACACTTCCACGCCTTCGGGAATGATGCTGCCCTTCAACTGGTCGACACGGCGGATCAGGCGCGAGGCGACGTCCACCGCGTTCTCGCCCGGTTTCTTGGCCACGGCGATGGTCACCGCCGGGAACTCGCCGCGCCCCTTGCCGCTGCCGGCGACGCCGTTGCCGTACCAGACGTAATGCGCGGGAAGTTCCGGGCCATCCTCTACCTGCGCCACGTCTTCGAGATAAATCGGCCGGTCCTGCACTGCGCCGACCACCAGGCGTTTCACGTCATTCGCCGAAGCGAGGAACTGTCCGGTTTCGATCTGGGTTTCGCGGTTCCCGCCGACCAGGCTGCCCGAGGGCATCGCGACGTTGGCGGCGATGAGCGCCATGCGCACGTCCTGGGGCGTGACGCGCCAGGCGTGCAGGCGCTCGACATCGAGCAGCACCCGCAGGGCGCGCCGCGCGCCGCCGATGGTCGCCACGGTGCGCACGCCGGGCACGCGCTGCAGTTCGATCTCGGCCGCATGCGCGATCTGCTCCAGCTGGTAGGCGCCGCGCCCGGGATCGGAAGTCCACAGCGTCAGGCTGACGATGGGCACGTCGTCGATGCCCATCGGCTTGATGATGGGCTCGCCCACGCCCAGCGACGGCGACACCCAGTCCTTGTTCGAATTGATGGTGTCGTACAGCCGCACCAGCGCCTGGGTGCGATCCTCGCCGACCTTGAACTGCACGGTGAGCACCGCCATGCCCGGTTTGGTCACCGAGTAGACGTGCTCCAGGCCGGTGATGCGCGAGAGCACCTGTTCGGCGGGCGTGGTCACCAGCGATTCGACGTCCTTCGCCGACGCGCCCGGGAACGGGATCAGCACGTTCGCCATGGTGACGTTGATCTGCGGCTCTTCCTCGCGCGGGGTCACCAGCACCGCAAACGCCCCGAGCAGCAGCGCGATGAGCGCGATCAGCGGGGTCATCGGCGAATGCAGGAAAATCTTGCTGATGCGTCCGGAAATGCCCATGGTAATTGGTGATTCGTGGTTCGTTGTGGGAGGCCCGCCCTCGGGCCGATCAGTCGCTGCAATCGTGGTTCGTTGTGGGAGGCCCGCCCTCGGGCCGATCGGTCCCGGCCTCGCTCCTCGCGCCTTGCTTTACTTGCCGCCGCGCTTCAACGCCGCCAACGCCGCCACCGGGTCGAGGGCGACCTTTTCCCCCGGCGCAACGCCGGCGAGCACTTCCACGTCCCCGCCGCCTGCCGCTTCCCCGAGGCGCAACTGGCGAAAGCGGATCTCGCCGTTCTCTCCCACCACATAGGCGCCGGCCACTTCGCTGCGCAGCGCCACCGCGGACGCCGGGATGAGGAGCTTCTTCACCCGGCCGACGGCGAAATAAGCGCGCGCGAACATGCCCGGATACAGACCTTCGATGCCTGGAGGCAAGTCCAGTCGCACCTGGGTCGTGTGGGTCTGGGCGTCCGCAGCGGGCAGGATCGAAACCCTGGACGCCTGAATGCGTTTTTTCAGAGCCGGGAATTCCACGCTGGCGCTGGCGAGCTTGCGCACCGCATCGAGCTGGTATTGCGGCATGCTCGCCGTGACGCGCAACTCGGCCGGATCGAAACCGGTCATCAGCGGCTTGCCGGGCACAGCCATCTCCCCCAGCTCGACATGGCGCGCGGACACCACGCCGCTGTAGGGCGCAGTCACGGTAGCGTAGCCCCTGACGGCCGCAGCCTGGCCGCCGCCCGCCTCGGCCACGGCAAGCTGCGCCTTGGCGGCCTGGTAGTCGGCTTGCGCCTTGTCCATTGCCGCCGCGCTCATGAATTTCTGCTCCACCAACCTCTGCGTGCGCTCGTACTGCGCCTTGACATTGCGCAGCGTCGCCTCGGCCTGGGCTATCTGGGCCTGGCTGGCGGCATAGGTCTGATTGACCTCGGCCGGGTCGATGCGCACGATCACCTGGCCCTTCTTGACCCTGTCGCCGACATCGAAGTTCACCGCCACCACGCGGCCGGAAATCTGCGCCGCCACGGTCGATTGTTTCACCGCCTCGACCACGCCCTCGGCGGCATAGGTCTGCTCGACCTCGCGATACTGCACCGGGGCGGTCTGCAGGGCGGGCGCGTCGGCCGCCACCGCAGGCGGTGTCAGCACGGCGCCCAGCGCGATGCCCGCAAGCGCGGCGCGCAACGAGAAAACGTCTCGAATAATCATGGCAATCATTTTAGCGGGTGGCCTACGCGGCGTATGTAACTTAGGTTACCGAACTGCGGGTGCGTGCCTATGATTTGCATCAAACAGACACGAGGCCGCCCCGCACCGGCTTGGGACTACCGATTAGGGCGTTTGGCGGCATGGGACTGCCGCCAAACGTGTGAATGTCAGCAAAGGTTGCCGGCCTGCTCGTCAGTAGAGCGCACCGGCAAGCAGCTTGCGATACTCACTCACCAGCCCGGCCTGATCCTCGGCGAGATTGAATACCTCGACCATCAGTTTGCGCGCGCTGGTGCGCAAGGCGCCGCGGTCCCTGCGCACCACCTCCAGCAGCGCCGCGAGCGCGGGCTCGTAGCGCTTGCCGGCGATCAGGCGCTCGCCCAGCGCGAGCCGTGAGGGCAGGTCGTCCGGATTGGCGGCGAGCTTCGCTTCCAGTTCCCCGATCGCCGGCAGTTGCTGGCTTTTCTTCCAGAACGCAAGCACGGAATAGAGCTTGTCCGCGCGCTCGTCGCGCTCGCGCTCCGGAATCGGCGCAAACAGCGCATCCGCCTCGGCGTGGCTGTTCTTCGCCAGCAACAGCTCGACCAGATCCAGCCGCAGCGCGTGGTTGGCCGGCTCGAGCTCGAGCGCGCTGCGCAGATGGCGCTCGGCCTCGTCGAAATCGCCCTGGGTCACGAGCGCGCGCGCGGTGCGGCGCAGCTTTTCCCCCGGCGTCGGGATCAGGCGGTCGATGAAGGCGCGCACGCCGCTCTCCGGCAGCGCGCCGGTAAATTCGTCCGCCAGCTTGCCGTCGACAAAGGCCTTGACGTTGGGGATGCCGCGCACGCCGAAACGCGCGGACAACTGCGGGTGTTCGTCGGAATTGACCTTGGCCAGCAGGAATCTGCCCTGGTATTCGCCGGCCAGCTTCTCCAGGATGGG
>DAIRFM010000116.1:0-5863 GCA_036795025.1 Burkholderiales bacterium
TTCATACTATACGACAAAAAGCGGTCCGCGCTTGGCCACCCGTCGCGGGGAATCCTCTGCCGGCCTGGCGCACGACGCCGCGTCAGCCGCGGCACCCGGCCTGGGTGGTTCTTACCCTCATGGCAGCCTGTCCCCGCCCCAAAGCCCGCCTTCGAGCAAATAGACGTTGTAGCCGCGCTGCGCCAGCAGGAAGGCGGCGGCGGAACTGCGCCTGCCGCTCTGGCAATAGACGACATATTCCTTGTTTATGTCCAGGGCGCCGAAAGCGTTGCGGATTTCAGACAGCGGAATATTGACCGCTCCGGGCAGCTTATCGTATTGATATTCGGACATGTAGCGCACGTCTATCCACTCGGCGCCGCCCAGCACCTTTTGCTTGGCCTGCTCCACGTTGATCCCGCGCAGCAGCGGTTCGCGCAGCAGCGCGTTGAAATCCTGCTTGCTCAAGCGCAACATGGCGCCGTCCGTCTTCATGGTGACGGTGGCGTTGCGCTTGGCCTCGGACACCAGCGCCTCTTCGCCGAAGGTATCGCCGCTCTTGAGCGCCGCCAGCGTCATGTTGACCCCGCCTACCATGCGCTCCACCTGGCACCTGCCGGACTCGACCAGGTAGTAGTAGTCGCCCTCCGCTCCCTCGCGGATGATTACCTCGCCTTTTTTCGCCTCGATGCGCTCGAAGCGCCGCAGCAGCTCGTCGATGTGCGCCGGGGGCAGCTGGGAAAAGGCGCCGAAGCGCAGGTTGTTGATGCCGAACAACCCCGACATGACGCCCCAGTTGGCGCCGCTGGACGGCCGCTCGGCGGACGGTTGCTGCGCACCGACCTGCTCCTGCGCGGTCACCTGATCCCAGGTGAGCATGATGTCGAGCAAGTCGTCGTCGATGCGTATCAGCTGCACGTCGGTGACCGCTTTGGCCGAAATGAACACGCGACGCTTGCCCAGCGGGCAGCGCGCTTCGACAGAGCGGCCGACGATCACCTCCGGGATGCCCTGGCTATAGGTGAGCGCCAGTTCGCCGCGCACCAGATAAACCGACTGGCCCGCGATCGAGCGCAGACGGAACGGATCCAGGC
The DNA here is from genome assembly GCA_036795025.1 of Burkholderiales bacterium. Classification (GTDB taxonomy): domain Bacteria; phylum Pseudomonadota; class Gammaproteobacteria; order Burkholderiales; family SG8-39; genus 2-12-FULL-64-23. Next base: position 1,074 of record DAIRFM010000116.1, read on the forward strand.
TGCGGCTGACGGATTCGATGAAGCATAGGTCGGCGAGCTCGTGCAGCCTCATATCCGACAGCGACGAGAGCGGATCTAGGTGTTTCAGCGCTTCTACGCTAGCTTTGGTGCCTGTCATGCGCGTTTCCGGAAAGGTCCTTGGTCCGTTGCCGTCAAAACTCGAACACCTGGTTATTCTGCAACATGCGCGGCTTGTGCTGCCCGGCGCATTCCTCGACCTCCTGCATGGTCAGCTCGATCTCGCCCGGTTTCAGATGAGTGATGAACACCTCCGCGCTGCGCTCGAGCTTGGCCAGTTCTTCGGCCAGAAGGCTCGGGCACAGGTGTTTGGACGTAATCGCGAGATCCCGTTCGCGGTTGCAGAAAGCGGTTTCGATGATCAGATAGCGCAGGTTGGCGATCTGGTTTACGATCTCCCACAGCGGATCGTGGGTGGTGGTATCACCCGTAAACACCAGGCTCGCCCGGCCGGAGTCGACCTGATAGCCGACCGCCGGTACCGCGTGATTGGCCGGAAGCGGCGTGATCTTGCGCCCTTTCACCTCCACCGTCTGGCCAAGCTGCACTGCCTGGTACTGCATCCACGGCTTGCTCGGCGTCGGGATCTGGGTGAAGTCGGGCCAGATGCTCCAGTTGAAGAGGTGATTGCGGATGATCTCCAGCGTCGGCTCGATCGCATGGACGATGAGCGGCTTGTTGCGCATGCCGCCGACGGTATCGACCAGAAACGGGATAGAGCAGACGTGATCCAGGTGCGAATGCGTGACGAAGATGTGGTCGATCAGCATCAGCTCCGCGAGCGACACGTCGCCCACACCGCTGCCGGCGTCGATCAGGATGTCATTGTCGATGAGCAGCGAGGTGGTGCGCAGATGCCGCCCACCGATACCGCCGCTGCATCCGAGTACCTTCAGCTTCATCGCCGCGCCTTATTTGGTCTTGAAGGCAGTTACACCGTCCCAGTCGGGGCCGGGCGGATCAATGCGGCACTGTTTGATGCGCTCGAAATACAGCTGGTAAAGCCTGGACTCGGGCGACATCCGTTGCAGGTTGAACAAGTCCATCTCCGCTTCGTCCCACTTCTGCGCCCGATAGGCCCTGAGCGCCTTGTGCCACAGCTTGATCTCGTCCATGACCTTGTTGTCGACTTGGCCCTCTATGCCAACCGGCTCGAAGATATCCACGGGCTCGTCCTTGCCCTTTACTTTGACCCGGTCGAGTTCGCGGAACACTATGTCTTTCACCGCCTGCTTGGTATTCGGGCCGACGATGATCCCGACTCCGTAGACGCGCGTCAAGCCCTCCAGGCGCGATCCGAGGTTGACCGCGTCGCCCATCACGGTGTACGCCCTGCGCAGCTTCGAGCCCATGTCCCCGACCCGCATCTGGCCGGTGTTGACGCCGACGCCGATGCGGATATCGGGCCAACCGCGGGCAAGCATCTGCGCGCGCAGCTTGTCGAGTTCCGTCTGCATGGCCATCGCGCTGATCACTCCCTGGCGCGCATGCTCGGGATCCTCCACCGGAGCCCCCCAGAAGGCCATGATAGCATCGCCGATGTACTTGTCGAGGGTACCGCGGTGGTTGCGGATCACCAGGCTCATCGCAGTGAGGTAGTCATTGATGAACTGTGAAAGTTCTTTCGGCTCCAGGCTCTCGGAGATCGAGGTGAAGCCGACAATGTCGGAGAACAGCACCGTGAGTTCCTCGCTCTTGCCCTCCATGCTGTACTTCTCCGGGTCCGCGGCCATTTTATCCACCAGTTCCGGCGGCACGTATTGGCCGAACAACTCGGTGAACTGGCGCTTGCTGCGCGACTCGACAAAGTAACCCCAGGACATGTTCAGCGCGAACAGCGCCGCGGTCATCAGCAGGCTCGAAGCGAGCGGCAGGACCATGCCGCCCTTGGTCCATAGGATCACGTTGAGCCCGGTGATCAGCAGTATCGCCAGCAGCGACACCAGGGTTGCCTTCAACGGACTCACCAGCGGCACCAGCATCGCCAGCGCTATGCCACCGATCAGCAGCAGGACCACCTCGGCGCCAAGCATATATGGCGGTTTCTGCTTGAAGTCGTTATCCAGCATCGCCGTAATCATGTTGGCGTGGATCTCCACCCCGGGAAACACGCTGCCCACCGGCGTGGATCGCAGGTCCAGCAGGCCCGGGGCCGAGGTGCCGATCAGCGCGATCTTGCCCCGGAGTTCGTCTTTCGGGACCTTGTCGAAATAGACGTCGGCGAGCGAGATGTACTTGAAGCTGCCGCGCTTGCCGCGGTAGGGAATGAGCGCGCTGACGTTCTCGTCCACCGGGATGGTAACCGGCCCCACCTTCAGCCATTCCAACCCCGAGTAGCCCGTGCTGGAGGATCCGTCGGACGGGCCGGGCTCCACCTTCGGGTACCCCGTCAATACGCGGATCATCGCAAGGGACAGGGCCTCATAATAGGCGCCATGGTATTCCGCCAGCATCGGCACGCGGCGCGACACGCCGTCGGGATCGACCAGCGGATTGAAGTGGCCGGCATTGGCGGCATTGACCTGAAACTCCGGCAGATTGCCGCCAAAGCCCCTCCAGCTGGTGAAGCTGATGTTCCGCCCCTGGAAAGTTCCCTTGGGCAGTACCGGCTCGGGAATCGCGCCGGACTGCACCGCGTTCTCCTCGCTGTTGAAATAATAGCCCAGCACGACCGGTCGCCCCTTGAGGGTCTTGGCGAAAATGCCGTCGTAATCGAGTTCCGGGCGCAGTTCGTTGAGCGCCGACTGGAATTGGCCTAGGTCCTTCAACCTGCCCTTGGCAAGCTTGTCGAGCACCGGCAGGCCGGAGCTTTCGTCGGGCTCGGCGAACACCACGTCGAAGCCGACGATGACGATGCCGTATTCATCAAATAGCTTTTTCAGCAGCACCGAAAGCTTGTCGCGGCGCCAGGGCCAGCGCCCGAGCGCGTTCTTGTCCAGACTGCGCTCGTCGATGTCGAGAATGACAACGCGCGGGTCGACACCGCCGGGCATGGTAAGGGCAAGCCGGGAGTCATAGATGATGTTGTCGAGCCGGGTGATGAGGCCGATGTTGTAGAAATTGCCGGCATGACCGACGAACAGCAGCATCACCGCGAGGCCAAGCGCAATCCTGACGATATGCTGTTTCAAGCCGCCTCCATCTTATTGTAGGGGGCAGGAGATCAGGGCTTGAAGAAAAATTCGACCTTCACGCCGGCAAGCTCGATGATGTCGTGGTCGTTGAGCGCGTGCGCCTGCAGCTCAATCGGTTTGCCGTTGACGATCGGCTTGTTGGCGCCTTCGACGTGGGTAATGAAAAAGCCTTGCGGCCGGCGCGTAATCACCGCCACTTGGACTCCGGGCTTGCCCAGCGTGGTGAGCGGCTTGGTGAGTTCGAGCTCCTTGCCGGCGTTGGCGCCCGACAGGAGCTGCAGCATGGCGCGCCGCACAGGAGCGGCCGGAGCGGCAGCCATGCCGATCTGGGTGTCGTCGTGTGTTTTGGGAGCGCCGGCGGCGGCAGGCGCGCCCGCCGCGTGTCCGATGCCGGTCGGCATGGTGTCGACGTGTCCGTGCGGGGCGCCGGCCGCCGCATGCGGTTGAGGCTCCGGCGGTTTTCTCATCGCCCCGGGGCGCAGCACCATGGTTTTCTCGAAATCGGCCGCCTTGGCCGCGCCCGGCAGCGCTTCGCTGATGTACTTGAGCTTGTACTTGCCGAGCTCGATGACGTCGTTGCTCTGCAGAAAATGCTTTTTCACCGTTTTGCCGTTGACGAAGGTGCCGTTGGTGCTGCCCAAATCCTCGAGGAACGAATCCGCGAGTATGGTCACGATGACGGCGTGCTCGCCGCTGACGGCCAGATTGTCGATCTGGATATCATTGTGCGGCTTGCGCCCGATGGTGGTGCGCTCCTTGGAAAGAGGTATTTCCTTGAGCACCAGACCGTCCATACTGAGTATCAGCTTCGCCATGGCATTATCCTCGTACTATCTAAACCATCCGAAAATTTTCGATGCCAGGCCTTGTCCGGCCGGGTATTCGCGCAAAATCTTGATCAGAATCACCGACACGTTGTCGCGCCCGCCGTTGTCGTTGGCCATCTGCACCAGCTGCTGCGCCGCCAGATTCAGGTTGGCGCCCAGCGCCTGCAGCGCCATGCCGATGTCCTCGTCGCTCACCATGTCGGACAGCCCGTCCGAGCACAGCAAATAAACGTCGCCGGGCTGTGTGTCGTATTCATGGATCTCCGCCTCCACCGCGGGATCGATGCCCAGCGCCCGCGTCACCAGATTCTTGTTCGACGAATGCTTTGCCTGCTCCTTGGTGAGCATACCGGCGTCGATCTGCTCCTGCAGCAGCGAATGGTCCTTGGTCACCTGGCCGAACTCGTCGCCGCGCATCCGGTACAGACGCGAATCGCCGATATGCGCCACCATCATCTTGTTGTCGTAAAACAGAGCCACCACCAGCGTCGTGCCCATGCCGGCATACTGCGGCTGGCTCTGCGAAGCCTGATAGATCGACGTATTGGCCTTGGCAACCTGTTCCTGCAGCATCTTCATCGCGGCCTTCTGGCCGCTTTGCGGGTCGACCTCATGCGGCGGGTGATCCTCTAGCAGTTGCCGCAATTCCGTGGTGATCACCGTGGTGGCCATGCCGCTCGCCACTTCACCCGCATTGTAGCCCCCCATGCCGTCAGCCAGCACCACCAAACCTTTTTCCACAATCGAGGCGATCGAGTCCTCGTTGTGCGAGCGCACCATGCCGGGGTCGGTATGGCTGGCAGTCTCCAGG
>DAIRFM010000355.1:0-2029 GCA_036795025.1 Burkholderiales bacterium
CTGTCTTCCATCCTCGGGCCCATCACCTACGGTGCGGTGAGTTGGATGTCGCAGGGCAACCACCGCCTCGCCATGCTCATCACCGGCGCCTTCTTCGTGGTCGGATTGCTGATTCTGCATGGGGTTGACGCGCGCCGCGGCAGGCGCGCCGCGCTGAAAAAAGCCTGATCATCGCGATCACGGGGCGCGCGCAGACAATATTTTTTCTGGCCGCCGATTGCGCACTGACGGCTAGTCGCGCCCGGGAGACACAGCATTTGCTTGCGGCTGCTCCGGCGTAGGGGAAACTATGTAGGGGCGCGCCCCCCTTCATCTGTGGTGACCGATCCTTACGGCAGCTCGGCCGAGGGCATGCGCGCGCGTATGGTTTCGCTGTAGCGTTGCAGGAATTCGGAGTCGCGGTTGCGCTCGTAATAGAGCGGCCGCGGCAGCATCGCCGCCAGCCGCGCCGCCTGTTCGGCGTTCAAGCTGGCTGCGCTGACGTTGTAATAATGCCGGGCCGCGGCTTCGGCGCCGAAAACGCCATTGCCCCACTCGGCAACATTCAGATAGATTTCCAGAATGCGCTCCTTGTCCATCAGCATCTCCAGCATCCAGGTGATGACGGCCTCCTGCCCTTTGCGCCACAGGCTTTTCTCGCCGGAGAGGAACAGGTTCTTGGCCAGTTGCTGGCTGATGGTAGAGCCGCCGGCGACCACTTTTCCCCGCCTCTGGTTTTTCTCCAGCGCTTTCTGTATGCCCTCCCAGTCGAAACCGTCGTGCTCGGAGAACTTGGCGTCCTCGGCCACGATCACCGCGCGTTTCAACTCGACGGAGATGCGCGCGTAACTTGCCCATTGTTGCTTCAGCGTCGCTTTCGGGTCCTTTTCGCGCAGGCGCTCCAGGCGCGCCTGCATGAAGCTGGTGTTCTGGGGGTTGTGCCCGGCCCAGTACCAGATATGCGCGGCAAACCAGCTCTGGTACAACAGCAGGGCGATGAACAATACGCCCAGCGTGTAGCAGAACGCATTCCACAGCCAGGTCAAAGCACGCTTGATCGCGCGAGCCATGCTCAAGCTGTTGCTTGCCGGAGCAGCTTCAGTACCGGCGCGGTGTCCGGACGCAGGCCGCGCCAGATAAAGAACGACTCCGCCGCCTGCTCCACCAGCATGCCCAGGCCGTCCGCGAGCGCGGCCGCACCCTCGCCGCGCGCAAACGCGAGAAAAGGCGTCTCGTCCCTGCCGTAGACCATGTCGTAAGCCAGTGCGCCGGGCGCGAATACGCCCGGCGGCAGCGGCGGCAGTTCCCCGGCCAGGCTAGCCGAGGTGGCGTTGACGACGAGGTCGAACTGCCTGCCGGCGAGCGCCGCATAGGTGCCGGCTTCGAGACCGCCGCCAAAACTTTGCGCAAGCAGCTGCGCTTTGCCGAGGGTGCGGTTGGCGAGCACCAGCCGCGCCGGTTGCTGCTCGAGCAGGGGCTTGATCACGCCGCGCGCCGCGCCGCCTGCGCCAAGCAACAGCACGCGCCGGCCGGCGACGGCGCAGCCGAGATTGCGCGCGAGGTCGTTCACCAGGCCGGCACCGTCGGTGTTGTCGCCAAATATCGCGTTGCCCTCGAATTTGAGCGTGTTCACCGCCTCTGCCGCACGGGCGCGTTCCGACAGCTGGGTAGCGAAGCGGAACGCTTCGCCCTTGAACGGCAGTGTGACGTTGAGACCGCGCCCGCCGCGGGCGCGGAATGCGCTGGCAGTCTCTATGAACGCGTGCGTCGGCGCGAGCAAGCGCTCATAGGTCAGATCCTGCCCGGTCTGGCGCGCAAACGCGGCGTGGATCTGCGGCGATTTGCTGTGCGCGACCGGGTTGCCGATGACGGCGTATTGGTCCGGCATAGCGGGAAATCACTCCCCAAATAATTTATCACCCGGCGCGAATGTCCAGGTACGGGTGATGACGAGAATGTCGGTGTCGCGCTTGATATTGGCGGGGAAGCCGGCGTAGGGCGAGGCCATTTTCACGATGCGCTCGGCCGCGCGGTCCAGAATCTGGTATCC
>DAIRFM010000117.1:0-5861 GCA_036795025.1 Burkholderiales bacterium
TGTTTTTGCGGTACGCCGCCGAAGGGATACCCGACGGCAGCGAAAAAACTGAACGGAGCCGTCATGTTGGTCGAAGTGAAAGTACCGCAGCTGTCCGAATCGGTGGCCGAGGCAACGCTGCTCAGCTGGCACAAGAAAGTGGGCGACGCCGTCGCCCGCGACGAAAACCTCATCGATATCGAGACCGACAAGGTGGTGCTGGAGCTTCCGGCCCCCGCGGGCGGCGTCATCACCCAGATCGTCAAAGCGGACGGCGGCACCGTCGTCTCGGGCGAGGTCATCGCCATGATCGATACCGCGGCGCACTCGGCCGCGGCTGTGGCCAAGGCGGCCGAGCGGCCCGCGGCGCCGGTGGCGCAAGCGGCAAAACAGGTCTCGGACCAGAGCAACCTGATGCCGGCGGCACGCAAGATGGTCGAGGACCACAAGCTCGACCCCAAGTCGATCGCCGGCAGCGGCCGCGACGGCCGCGTTACCAAGGCCGATGTCATCGCCCACATGGAGGGCGGCGCCGCGGCTCGGCCCGCCGCGGCAGTGCCGGCGGCAGCGCCTGCGGCCGCCAGACCCGCGCTGCCCGGAGTGCCGGCGCCGATCAATGTCGACCAGCTGCTCGCCGGCCGGCCCGAGCAGCGCGTGCCGATGTCGCGCTTGCGCGCACGCGTGGCCGAGCGCCTGCTGCAGTCCCAGGCCACCGCCGCGATCCTCACCACCTTCAACGAAATCAACATGCAGCCGGTGATGGACCTGCGCGCGAAGCACAAAGACAAGTTCGAGAAAGAACATGGCGTGAAGCTCGGTTTCATGTCCTTTTTCGTCAAGGCCGCAGTGTACGCGCTGAAGAAATACCCGATAGTGAACGCCTCGGTGGACGGCAACGAAATCGTCTATCACGGCTATTTCGATATCGGCGTCGCGGTGGGCAGCCCGCGCGGGCTGGTGGTGCCGGTGCTGCGCGACGCCGACCAGATGAGTTTCGCCCAGATCGAGAAGGCCATTGCCGATCTGGGCAAACGCGCCGCAGAGGGCAAGCTCTCCATGGAAGAGCTCACCGGCGGCACTTTCTCCATTTCGAACGGTGGCGTGTTCGGCTCGATGCTGTCGACGCCCATCATCAACCCGCCACAATCGGCCATCCTCGGCATCCACGCCACCAAGGAGCGGGCGGTGGTGGAGGGCGGACAGATTGTGATCCGGCCGATGAACTATTTCGCCCTGTCCTACGACCACCGCATCATCGACGGCCGCGAGGCGGTGCTGTCGCTGGTGGCGATGAAGGACGCGCTGGAAGACCCGATGCGCCTCCTGCTGGAGCTTTGATTTTTACCGCGGAGGACGCACAGGGCGCAGAGGAAAAGCAACCCCAGTCCCCTGCGTGCCCTCTGCGCGTTTTTACTGCGGCTAACCGGAAGCCTCAACCATGCTCAAGTCATTCGAAGTAGTCGTCATCGGCGCCGGCCCGGCCGGCTACATCGCCGCGATACGCTGCGCCCAACTCGGTTTTTCCACCGCCGTCATCGACGAGTGGAAAAACGACAAGGGCGAAGCCAAACTCGGCGGCACCTGCCTCAATGTCGGCTGCATTCCCTCCAAAGCGCTGCTGGAATCATCGGAAAACTACGAGCGCGTGGCCTATAAATTCGGCAATCACGGTATTTCCGTCACCGGAGCGAAAATAGATGTCGCCAAAATGCAGGCGCGCAAGGACAGGATCGTGTCCCAGCTCACCGGCGGCATCGAGATGCTGTTCAAGAAGAACAAGATCACCTGGCTCAAGGGCCACGGCAAGTTCGCGGGCAGCGGTGAGAAATACATGGTCGAAGTCGCCGATGGCGGGTCCTCCGAGATCGTCGAGGCGAACCACGTCATCCTCGCTACCGGCTCCACCGCGCGCCATTTGCCGGGGTTGGAGGTGGACAACGAGACCCTATGCGACAACATCGGCGCACTTGCTTTCAACGCAGTGCCGGAAAAGCTCGGCGTCATCGGCGCAGGCGTGATCGGGCTGGAACTCGGAAGCGTGTGGCGGCGACTGGGGGCGAAAGTCACCGTTCTCGAGGCCTTGCCCAATTTTCTTGCCGCCGCCGACGATGCGGTGGCGAAGGAAGCGTGGAAGGTGTTCGTCAAGGAGCAGGGGCTGGAGATCAAGCTCGGCGTGAAAATCGGCAACGTCAGCCGCGGCAAGCGCGGGGTCACGGTCGAGTACGAAACCAGCGAAGGCAAGCAGGCGTTGGACTGCAGCAAGCTGGTGGTGTCGGTCGGGCGCGTGCCCAATACCCACAACCTTGGCGCCGAGACGGTCGGGCTGAAAATCAACGAGCGCGGCTTGATCGAGGTGGATGAACATTGCCGCACCAGTCTGCCCAACGTGTACGCGGTCGGCGACGTGGTGCGCGGCCCGATGCTCGCGCACAAGGGCATGGACGAGGGTGTGATGGTGGCGGAACGCATCGCCGGCCAGGCAGGTTACGTCAATCTCGACACTATCCCCTGGGTCATTTATACGGCGCCGGAAATCGCCTGGGTGGGCAGGGCCGAGCAGCAGTTGAAGGCCGAGGGCGTGGCCTATCGCGTCGGCCAAGTGCCGTTCTCGCACAACGGCCGCGCCTTGGGCCAGGACGAGACCGCCGGGTTCGTGAAAATCCTTGCCGACGCCAAGACCGATCGCGTCCTGGGCGTTCACATCATCGGATCCCACGCCTCGGAGATGATCGCCGAGGCGGTGATGGCAATGGAATTCGGCGCCAGCGCGGAGGACATCGCGCGCATCTGCCACGCGCATCCCTCGTTGTCCGAGGTGATGCACGAGGCGGCGCTCGCCGTGGATAAACGTGCATTGCATATGTAGCGGCGCTTAGGGCCGGTATTTCTCCGGTCTCGGGCTTTCAGTCTTCGCATTCAAACAGAAAGGCGTTCCAGCATGGACAAGTTCAAGGCATTCCGCATCAACGAGGTGGACAAGAAGACCGTCGCCGCATTTGTCGACATGACACTCGATGAGCTCGACCCTGGCGAGGTAGTGATACGGGTCGCCTATTCGGGCGTCAATTACAAGGACGCGCTCGCCGCCACCGGCGCGGGCAAGATCATCCGCCGCTTCCCCTGCGTCGGCGGTATCGACCTGTCGGGTACCGTGGTCGAGTCGGGCGACGCGCGGTTCAAGAAAGGCGATGCCGTGATCGCAACCAGCTACGACATCGGCGTGGCGCACCACGGCGGTTACGCGGAATATGCGCGCGTGCCGGCCGACTGGGTGGTGCCGATGCCCCGCGGCCTGAACCTGTTCGAGGCCATGGCGCTGGGTACGGCGGGTTATACCGCCGCGCTGGGCGTGGTGCGCATGCAGGCAAACGGCCTCGCGCCGGCCAACGGGCCGGTGATCGTCTCCGGCGCCAGCGGCGGGGTCGGCTCGATCGCGGTGGATATCCTCGCCGGCCTGGGTTATCACGTGGTCGCGCTGACCGGCAAGGAGGGCGAAACCGATTACCTCAAGGGCCTGGGCGCGAAGGAAGTGAAGTTGCGTCAAAGCCTGGATCTGGCCAAAATCCGGCCGCTGGACAAGGCGCTGTGGGCGGGCGCGGTGGATAGCCTCGGGGGCGAAGTCCTTGCCTGGATCGCGAGCACCATGCTGCAGGGCGGCACCATCGCCAGCATCGGCCTCGCAGCGAGCCCCACGCTCAACACCACTGTGCTGCCTTTCATCCTGCGCGGGGCCTGCCTGCTCGGCATCGATTCCGGCTCCACGCCCATGCCATTGCGGCAGCAGGTATGGCAGCACCTCGCTACCGACATGAAGCCCAGGCACCTCGCCGGCATGACCCGCACCATCGCCTTCGAGCACTTGCCCGGGGTGTTCGACGACTTCATCAAAGGCAAGGCCAAGGGGCGCATCGTGGTGGACCTGGCGGCCTAACCATTCCTCTCCCTCGGGGGGGTAAGAGCAAGGAGGAGGAAACGATGACCACTTACAAGGAATTCCACCAGCGCTCGATCAGCGATCCGGAAGGATTCTGGGGCGAACAGGCCAGGCTGATCCACTGGCAGAAGCCCTTTGGCAAGGTGCTGGATTACAGCCGGCCGCCGTTTGCCAAGTGGTTCATCGGCGGCGAGACCAATCTTTGCTATAACGCGGTCGACCGCCACCTCAAGGACCGGCCGGACCAGAATGCGCTGATTTTCATTTCCACCGAAACCGATACCGAGAAGGCCTACAGCTTCAGAGAACTGCATGCCGAGGTCAATCGGTGCGCGGCGATGATGCAAGGCTTGGGCGTGGGCAAGGGCGATCGCGTGCTGATCTACATGCCGATGATCCCCGAGGCCTGTTTTGCGATCCTCGCCTGCGCGCGCATCGGCGCCATCCATTCGGTGGTGTTCGGCGGTTTTGCTTCGCACAGCCTGGCAAGCCGCATCGACGACGCCAGTCCAAAGCTCGTCATCAGTGCCGACGCAGGCTCACGCGCGGGAAAAGTCGTGGCATACAAGCCGCTGCTGGACGAGGCGATCCGCCTGGCGAAGTTCCCGCCGCAGAAGGTGATTCTGGTCAACCGGGGTCTCGATCCGGATATGGCGCGCGTTGCCGGGCGCGACCTCGACTGGGCCGAACTGCGCGCGCAATACATGAACGCGCAAGTGCCTTGCGTCTGGCTGGAGTCGAACGAGCCCTCTTACATTCTTTACACTTCAGGCACTACCGGCCATCCGAAGGGGGTGCAGCGCGACGTCGGCGGGCATGCGGTCGCGCTTGCCGCATCGATGAAACACATCTATTGCGGCAACGCCGGCGAGACCTATTTCTGCACCTCGGACATCGGCTGGGTGGTGGGGCATTCCTACATCATCTACGGGCCGCTGATCGCCGGCATGGCCACTATCATGTACGAGGGCACGCCGGTCCGTCCCGATGCCGGCATCCTGTGGAAAATCGTGGAAAAGTACAAGGTCACGGTCATGTTCAGCGCGCCCACCGCCATCCGCGTGCTGAAAAAACAGGATCAGGCCTACCTGAAAAAATACGACCTGTCTTCGCTGCGGTACTTGTTCCTTGCAGGCGAGCCGCTGGACGAGCCGACTCACCGCTGGATCACCGAGGGCTTGGGCCGACCGGTGATCGACCATTACTGGCAGACCGAAACCGGCTGGCCACTGCTGACCTCGGTGCCGGGCGTGGAGCAGACGCCGATCAAGTTCGGCAGCCCTTCCTTCCCCGCCTATGGCTACAACGTGAAGCTATTGCACGAAACCACGTCTGAGGAATTAGGTACCGGCGAGAAAGGGGTAGTGGTGATCGTGCCGCCGCTGCCGCCGGGCTGCATGAGCACGGTGTGGGGCGACGACGAGCGCTTCGTCAAGACCTATTTCGAAACCATTCCCGGCAAGCTGGTGTATTCGACCTTCGACTGGGGCATACGCGACAAGGACGGCTATTACTTCATCCTCGGCCGCACCGACGACGTGATCAATGTCGCCGGGCACCGCCTGGGCACGCGCGAGATCGAGGAAGCGATCAGTTCGCACCCTGCCATCGCCGAAGTCGCGGTGATCGGCGCCGCGGACCAGTTGAAGGGGCAGGTGCCGGTCGCGTTTGCCGTGCTCAAGGACCCGAGCCAGATTGCGACCAGCGAAGGGCGCATGAAACTCGAAGGCGACATCATGAAGACGGTGGACCAGCAGCTCGGCGCGATCGGACGGCCGGCGCGGGTGCATTTCGTGACTTTGCTGCCCAAGACGCGCTCGGGCAAGGTGCTGCGCCGCTCGATTCAGGCGATCTGCGACGGGCGCGATCCGGGCGACCTCACCACGATCGAGGACCCGGGCGCGCTGCAGCAGGTGCGCGATGCAGTAGCGGGAAAAGCGTGAGGAGC
>DAIRFM010000356.1:0-2023 GCA_036795025.1 Burkholderiales bacterium
AGCGCCGCCGTGCCGCCTCGAACCACGATTTCCTGCAGTTGCACCAGCACCGCGTTATCGCCATTGCCTGCGCGCTGCGCGAAGGCGACGGCGTCCGCGTCTGGTCGCTGGGCACGCCGGAGGACAGCGAAGCCGAGCTGATCCGGCGCTTTTTCGACGGCATCGAGAAATACACGCCCCAGCTCGTCTCCTGGAACGGCGGCGGGTTCGACCTGCCGGTGCTGCATTACCGCAGCCTGGTGCATGGCGTTTCGGCGCCGCGCTATTGGGACCAGGGCGAGGATGAGCGCGACTTCAAGTGGAACAACTACATCAGCCGCTATCACGCGCGCCATCTCGACCTGATGGACCTGCTCGCGCTGTACCAGCCGCGCAACAACGTGCCGCTGGACGAGATGGCCAAGCTGATCGGCTTTCCGGGCAAGCTCGGCATGGACGGCTCGCAGGTGTGGGGCGCCTACCTGGGCGGGAAGCTGCGCGAGATCCGCAGCTACTGCGAGACCGACGCCGCCAACACCTATCTGCTGTATCTGCGCTTTCAGTTGCTGCGCGGCGTGTTTGACGCCGCGCAATACCAGCGCGAGGTCGAACTTTTGCGGGGCACGCTCGCCAAGTCTGCCGACGCGCATTGGCGCGAATTCCTCCAGGCCTGGAAATAATCGATGCCGGTTGTGGTTGAATCGCTGGATCGCGAGGGGCGCGGCATCGCGCGCGTCGAGGGCAAGGCGATATTCATCGACGGCGGCCTGCCGGGGGAGACGGTGTCCTATTCCTCCTACCGCAAGAAGCCGAATTACGAACTGGCGTCCGTCACTGCGATACATGACGCCAGCGCGGCGCGCGAGCTACCGCGCTGCCGCCATTTCGGCGTCTGCGGCGGCTGCAGCATGCAGCATCTGGAGCTGCATTCCCAGGTGGCGGCGAAGCAGCGCGTGCTCGAAGACAGCCTGTGGCATATCGGCAAGGTAAGGCCCGAGATAGTGCTGCGCCCGATCTACGGCCTCGCCTGGGGCTATCGCCACCGCGCGCGGCTGTCGGTGCGGCTGGTGCCCAAAAAGGGCGGCGTCCTGGTCGGCTTTCACGAAAGGAAAAGCAGCTTCATCGCCGATATGGCGAGTTGCGAGGTGCTGCCGCGGCGCATATCCGATCTGCTCCGGCCGTTGCGCAGCCTCGTCGCCGGCTTGTCGATGCCCACGCGCCTGCCGCAGATCGAGCTCGCGGTGGGCGAAGAGGTCACGGTAATGGTGCTGCGCATACTCGATCCTCTCGACCCGTCGGACGAGGACGCGCTGCGGGGCTTCGCGACGCAGTACGGCATCCAGTTCTGGCTGCAGAGGGCGGGGCCGGATTCGGCGGAGCCTTTCTTCCCGACCGATGCGCCGCCGCTGTATTACTCACTGCCCGAGTTCGGGGTGCAGATTCACTTCCGCCCGACCGACTTCACCCAGGTCAATCATGCCGTCAACCGTATCCTGGTCCGGCACGCAATGAACCTGCTCGATCCGCGTCCGGGGGAGCACATCGCCGACCTGTTCTGCGGTCTGGGCAACTTCAGCCTGCCCATCGCGAGCCGGGGTGCGCACGTGCTGGGCGTGGAAGGCAATGCCGAACTGGTGCGGCGGGCCGAAGACAACGCGCGCAAGAACGGGCTTGCCGCGCGCGCGCGCTTTCAAGTCGCCAATTTGTTCGAGGCTGAGAGCTGCGCCCCGTTTGGCGCTAACGACGGCGGCGGCTTCGACAAGCTGCTTATCGATCCGCCGCGCGATGGCGCAGTCGAAGTGGTGAAAGCGCTGGGGGAGAGCGGGCCGCGGCGCATCGTCTACGTCTCCTGCGATCCGGCGACGCTGGCGCGCGATGCCGAGGTGCTGGTGCAGGTCAAAGGCTACCGCCTCGCCGCCGCCGGCGTGATCAACATGTTCCCGCACACCTCGCACGTCGAGTCGATCGCGCTATTTGAGAGGTGAGGATTCGGCCCGAGGGCGGGCCTCCCACAAAAAAAAGGCGGCCGCAGCCGCCCTTTTTG
>DAIRFM010000118.1:0-5827 GCA_036795025.1 Burkholderiales bacterium
TCGTCGACGTGGAAGGCGAGCATTCGGTGCTGTCGGTGCTGCAGGGCGCCTGCCTCGCCGGCGCGCGCACCTACACCGCGAGCTGCGGGCCGGGCCTCGCCTTCATGTTCGAGCCTTATATGCGCACGCCGGGCCTGCGCCTGCCGCTGGTCATGACCATCGTCACCCGCGATACGCTCACGCCGCAGAGCGTCTGGGGCGGGCACCAGGACGCGATGTCGGTGCGCGAAGTGGGCTGGATCCACATGTACTGCGAGTCGGTGCAGGAGGTGCTCGACACCACCATCATGGCCTACAAGGTGGCGGAGCACCACGACGTGATGCTGCCCGTGAACGTGAACCACGACGGCAACTACCTGTCCTTCGGCGCCGCGCGCTGCGAGCTGCCGGAACAAAGCGACGTGAGCGCTTTCCTCGGGGAGAAAAACGTCAATTGGCACGTAGCCCTCGATCCGCAGCGCCCGATGGCGGTCGACCCGCTTACCGGCGGCGCCGGCGGCCCCGGCCCGTCGACCTTCGTGCGTTACCGCAAAGGCCAGTGCAGCGGCACGCAGAACGCGCTCAAGGTCATCACCGAGGTGCACGAGGAATGGGGGCGGCGCTTCGGCCGCTACCATGCGCCGCTGGTCGAGTCCTACCGCATGGACGGCGCCGAGTACGCCATCATGACCATCGGCAGCATGACCGGTGCGGCCAAGGACGCGGTGGACGAAGCGCGCGAGCGCGGCGACAAAGTGGGCCTGGTGAAAGTGAAGACCTACCGCCCGTTCCCGGTCCAGGCTCTCGCGGGCGCGCTCGCCGACGTAAAGGCCGTGGGCGTGGTCGACCGTTCGGTCTCGTTCGGCTGGAATTGCGGGCCGCTGTTTCAGGACACCATCGCGGCCATGTATTACACGCCAAGACGCATTCCGGCGATGAGTTTCATCGGCGGGCTCGCCGGCGCCGACCTCACAGTGGGGCACTTCGAGCGGGTGATCCGCCGCACCGCAGAACTCGCGCGCGACGGCCAGCCGGCCGAGACCGTGTGGCTCAACGAGAAAGACTGATGGACATCTCTGATAAGACCGATTTAGTCATTCCGAGGGAAGCGAGGAATCTGCTTGTCATGGCAAGCAAGAAGCAGATTCTTCGGCCTGCGGCCTCAGAATGACAATTTATAGAGGTCCCCTTATATGCAACATACCCATTACCTTATTGTCGGCGCCAGCCACGCGGCGCTGTCGGCTTTGCACGCGATCCGTCTGCACGACGCGGACCAGGACGTCACGCTCCTTACCCGCGACGACAGCCTGCCGTATTCGCCCACGGTCCTGCCCTATGTGGTCTCGGGCCGCTCCGACCCGGGCCGCGTATTCCTGCGCGACGAGGGCTATTTCGCGCAGCACAAGGTGAACTACCTGCGCGGCGCGAAAGTGCAGAAGGTGAACGCGGGCATGAGCGCGGTCGAACTCGCCGATGGCAGCGAGATCGGTTTCGACAAGCTGCTGCTGGCGACCGGCGCTGCGCCTTTACTGCCGCCGATTCCGGGCCTCGCCGGGCTGCGTTTCCACGTGCTGCGCACGCTCACCGACGCGGTCGGATTGCGCGAGGCGCTGCCGCGCGTCAAGCGGGCCGTGGTGCTGGGTGGAGGCCTGATCGGCATGCACGCGGCGGAGAACCTCGCCAAGGGCGGCGTAGAGGTGAGCGTGGTGGAACTGCAGTCCCACGTCCTTTCCGGCTACTTCGACGCCGAAGCGTCCGCCATGATCGAAAAGGTTTTCGCCGCCAACGGCGTGCGCCTGCTGACGGGCGAGCGCGTGGCGTCGGTCGCGGCACAGGGCGAAGGCTGCCGCGCGACGCTGGCCGACGGCACCGAGCTCGAGGCGGACCTGCTGCTCGTCGCCACCGGCGTTGCGCCGGTGACCGATTTTCTCGAGGGCAGCGGCATCGAAACCGAGCGCGGGGTGCTGGTCGATGAGCACATGCGCACCAACATCGCCAACATCTGGGCCGCGGGAGACGTGGCGCAGGCGCGCGGCTTTTTCACCCATGACAGGATCATCAACGGCATCGTGCCGGATGCCGTTGATCAGGGACGCATCGCGGGCATGGCGATGGCCGAGGACCCGGGATCGAAAACCTACGCCGGGGGCGTGCCGCTCAACACCTACACTTTCTTCGGCCAGCAGGCGGTCTCGGTCGGGGTGCATGAGGGGGCTCTCGAACAAACGGGCGTCGAAGTGCGAAAACAGGTGGACACCGCGCACGACCGCTATCTCAAGATCGTGCTCAAGGACGAGCGTCTGGCCGGCATTTTCGGCGTCAACACGGCCTTCGACCCGGGCATCATGTGGGAGCTGATATTGCGCGCAACCGATCTTAGCGGCGTGAAGCAGGCGTTCCTCGATTCGCCGCAGCAGACGGCGCGCGCGCTGATGTCCCGGAACTGGAGATAGGAATCGCCATGGGCGCGGCATACGAAACGATTCATTTCAAGGCTGAGGCCTGCGACGGCTGCTTTGACTGCATGACTGTCTGCGCGCAGGCCAAGGCGCATTCGGACGACCCCCTGCACTCGCGCATCCAGATCGTGCCTTCCGCAGGCGGCTTCGAACTCGCGATCTGCCGCCAGTGCGGCGATCCGGAATGCGTGCTCAACTGCCCCGCGGCGGCGCTGTCGAAAAACGCCGGCAGCGGCGTGATCGACTGGGACCAGACCAAGTGCGTGAACTGCCTGCTGTGCACCGTCGGCTGCGCCTATGGTGGGATCGCCTACGACACGCTTGCGACTCACGTCGTCAAGTGCGACCTGTGCGACGGCGCCCCGGCGTGCGTCAAGGCCTGCGCGCCCGGCGCGCTGAAACACGTGAAGACCGCGCGCATTTACAACGAGGTGGGCCATCTCGAAGACCTGTTCGCGCCCGGACTTTCGGGCTGCCAGGGCTGCAACACCGAACTGATCATGCGCCACACGCTGCGCCGCATCGGCCCGGATGTGGTGGTGGCGACCCCGCCCGGCTGCATTCCGGGCATGGGCTCGGTCGGCTACAACGGGCTCACCGGCACCAAGGTGCCGGTGTTCCATCCGCTGCTCACCAACACCGCGTCGATGCTCGCCGGCGTGCGCCGCTACTACAAGCGCAGCGGCCGCGACGTGATGGCGGTGGCGCTCGCCGGCGACGGCGGCACCGCGGACGTGGGCTTCCAGTCGCTTTCGGGGGCAGCCGAGCGCGGCGAGGAGATCCTGTACATCTGCGTCGACAACGAAGGCTACATGAATACCGGCATGCAGCGCTCGGGCTGCACGCCTTACGGCGCATGGACCTCGACCACGCCGGTGGGCGAGCGTGCCCACGGCAAGACCCGGGACGCGAAGAACCTGCCGCTGCTGATGGTGATGCACGACTGCGAATACGTGGCGACCGCCTCCACCGCGTTCATGCAGGATCTGTACGACAAGCTCGACCGCGCGATCCAGGCGGCCAAGACCGGATTCGCCTATCTGCACATCTACTCTCCCTGCACTACCGGCTGGCGCTTCCCCTCCGACCAGAACATCGAGGTGGCGCGCAAGGCGGTCGAAACCAATTTCGTGCTGCTGTGGGAGTTCAATCCGCGCGACGGCCTGCATTTGACGCGCCCGGCCGAGAACGCGCGTCCCATCGACGAATATCTCGAGTTGCTCGGCAAGTACCGGCACCTGGACCCCGATCAGGTCGCCCATATCGAACGCACTCTGGCGACTAACCTCGCGCGCATCCAGGGTTTTGCCGCAGCCAAACCGCAGTCGCCTGCAGTGTCGGCCTGAACCGTAGCCCTGAGCCGGCTGCGGCCCGTGAGCACGATCTCGTGCTCTCCGTAATCGATTTTTTTGACTAAACACATGCCCATTTCAGAACGACCGATTACCATCCTGATCGCCGCGCTCGGCGGCGAAGGCGGCGGGGTGCTTGCCGACTGGATCATCGCCGCCGCGACGGCCGAGGACTACCCGGTGCAGAGCACCTCCATCCCTGGCGTAGCGCAGCGTACCGGCGCGACCACCTACTATGTCGAGCTGTACCCGGCGCGCGCGGCGGAGCTCGGCGGCCGGCGCCCGGTGATGACGCTCGCGCCCTCACCCGCCGACATCGACGTGATGCTCGCCTCCGAGCTGCTCGAGGCCGGGCGTGCCCTGCTGAACGGCTATGTCACGCCCGAGCGCACCACGCTCATCGCTTCGACCCACCGCATCTACACCGTCGAAGAAAAAATAGCGCTGGGCGACGGCCGCTTCGACAGCGAGCGCATCGTCGCGGCAGCCGAGGCCCTGGCCAGGCGCGTCATCCTCGCCGATTTCCATAAACTCGCCGCGAGCGCCGGCGCGATGATCAACGCAGTGCTGTTCGGCGCGCTCGCCGGCTCCGGTACCCTGCCATTGCCGCGCGGCGCGTGCGAGGAGGCCATACGCAGCGCCGGCAAGGGGGCCGAGGCGAGCCTCAGGGGCTTTGCGCTGGGCTACGCCGCCGTCGAAAGGAAGACGCCCGCCAGCGCAGGCGGGTCAACCGCCGCCGCAGGCGGGCCAAAAACGGCACACGTCGAAGCCAACGCGCAAGCGCGTTCCTCCGAGGCGCAAGCGCGTTCCACCGAGGCGCAAGCGCGTTCCTCCGAGGTGCAAGCGCGTTCCCTTATCGAGCGCGTGCGCCAGACCTTCCCCGCCGAAGTCCACCAGATGCTCGAACAAGGCGTGGCGCGCGTCGCCGACTTCCAGGACGGCGACTATGCCGCCCTGTATCTCGACCGGCTCGAGCCGATCGCGAAACTGGACACGGGCATGCAAGGCGGAAGCGCAGGCAAGCGCACCGGGCCGGCCGCCGCCGAACGCTACACACTCACCATCGAAACCGCGCGCTTTCTCGCGCTGTGGATGAGCTACGAGGACGTGATCCGGGTCGCCGACCTGAAATCGCGCCGCAGCCGCTTCGAGCGCGTGCGCGCCGAGGTGCAAGCCAAAGCGCACGAACCGGTGCACATCGTCGAGTACCTGAAGCCGGGCGTGGAGGAAGTGGCGGCGCTGCTGCCCTCCGGTCTGTCCAGACGCCTCGTCGCCTGGGCGGCAAAGCGCGGCCTCATGCAAAAACTAAACGTTGGCCTGCACGTCAACAGCACCAGCGTGACCGGTTTTCTGATGCTGCGCTCGCTCGCCCTGTTGCGGCCGCTGCGCCGCATGAGCGCGCGCTATGCCGAGGAGCAGGCGCTGATCGAGCGCTGGCTGCGCGCCATCGCCGCCGCGCCCGACGCGGAACTCGCCCTGGAAATCGCGCTCTGCGGCCGGCTGATCAAAGGCTACGGCGATACCAACCGGCGCGCCAAAGCGAGTTTCCTGCGCATCTTCGACACCTTGGTGGAGGGCGGCGCCCTGGTCGATCCGCAGGCTCGCGCAGAGGCCGTGCGCGCCGCGCGCGAAGGCGCTCTCGCCGACCCGGAGGGCCGCGGCCTCGAGGCGACGCTCGCCGTGCACGGCATTGCGCCGCTGCCGCCGCGACCGAAAGTCATCCAATTCATGCGCCGGCCGGGCGCCAAGCGGAAGGCGGCCTAGAATGGAACGACAGTTCAACGCAGAAATCGAGTCGCTGAAACTCGGCGCCGGCGAAACCTTCCACGGCGAAGGCATACTCGCCGTGACCAAGGCGCTGCTGCAGTCGGGCGTGTCCTATGTCGGCGGCTACCAGGGCGCGCCGGTGTCGCACCTGCTCGACGTCATGGTGCAGGCGCGCGACTACATGAACGAACTGGGCGTGCACGTCGAGGCCTGCACCAACGAAGCCTCGGCGGCGGCCATGCTCGGCGCCTCCATCAACTATCCGGC
>DAIRFM010000119.1:0-5799 GCA_036795025.1 Burkholderiales bacterium
AAACGCCCCTGCTTTCCAATCCTTCATGCAGGGATTTGCCGGCGTCTTCTTCAAGGTGTGCGCGCGTAAGGTGCACAACCTTCTCGATCTCACCCATCTGAATTCGAACCTCACCGCCGCTCACCACCGGCAGTTCGTACTGGCTGATCTGATAGCCCTTGGGCAGGTCGGGATAGAAATAATTCTTGCGCGCGAACACCGAGCGGCGGTTGATGGTCGCGCCGACGGCCAGGCCGAAACGGACGGCTTTTTCGACCGCCGCGCGGTTCAGCACCGGCAGCACCCCGGGCAGCGCGATGTCCACCGCGCACGCTTGGACGTTGGGCGCCGCGCCGAACTGCGTCGCCGCGCCGGAAAAGATCTTCGACGCGGTCGACAACTGCGCGTGGGTCTCGAGCCCGATGACGGTTTCCCATTCCATGGCCTACTCCACTCCCGCCGGCTGCCGCAGATGCCAGTCGGTCGCAAGCTGATACCGGTGCGCGGCCTGCAGCATGCGCGCCTCGGCGAAATAGTTGCCGACCACCTGCAGCCCCACCGGCAGGTTGCCCTCGCCGAAGCCGCAGGGAATGGACATCGCCGGCAGACCCGCGAGGTTGGCGGAGACGGTGTAAATGTCATTGAGGTACATCTGCACCGGGTCCGACGACATGGAGCCCAGCCCGAAGGCAACGCTGGGCGAGGTCGGTCCCATGATCAGGTCGCATTGCTCGTAGGCGTCGACGAAATCCTGCGCGATCAGGCGGCGGATTTTCTGCGCCTTGAGATAGTAGGCGTCGTAATAGCCGTGCGACAGCACGTAGGTGCCGATAAGAATGCGCCGTTTCACTTCGGCGCCGAAGCCCTGCGCCCGGCTCTTCCGGTACATGTCGGGGAGGTCGGTGTATTCGGGGGCGCGATAACCGTAGCGCACGCCGTCGAAACGCGACAGGTTGGAGGAAGCCTCGGCCGGCGCGATCACGTAGTAGGCGGGCACCGACAGCGCGGAATTGGGCAGGCTGATGGCGACGCGCTTCGCGCCCAGTTTCTCGAATTGCGCCAGCGCCGCTTCCACCGCCGCCCCGACGTCGCTGCCCAGGCCTGCGCCGAAATATTCCTTCGGCACGCCGATGCGCAGCCCGCTGAGCGGCTTGGCGCGATCTCCCGTGGGGGGCGCATCGAGCAGACGCGTATAGTCTTCGTCCGGCCGCTCGAGGCTGGTCGAGTCGCGCGCATCGAAACCCGCCATCACGTTGAGCATCAGCGCCAGATCCTCGGCGCTTTTCGCCATCGGCCCGCCCTGGTCCAGGCTGGAGGCGAAAGCGATCATGCCGTAACGCGAAACCACGCCATAGGTGGGCTTGAGGCCGCAGATGCCGGAGAGAGCCGAGGGCTGGCGGATGGAGCCGCCGGTATCGGTGCCGATCGCCGCCGGCGCCATGCGCGCCGCCACCGCCGCGGCCGAGCCGCCGCTCGAGCCGCCCGGAACGCGCGCGCGGTCCCACGGATTTCTCACCGGCCCCCAGAAGCAGGTTTCGCTGGACGAGCCCATCGCAAACTCGTCCATGTTGGTCCTGCCCAAGATCACCGCGCCGGCCGCGTTCAGCCGCTCCACCACATGCGCGTCGTAGGGGCTGACGAAGTTGGCGAGCATTTTCGAGCCGCAGGTGGTGAGCCAGCCTTTGGCGCAGAAAATGTCCTTATGCGCGACGGGAATGCCGGTAAGCGGCTGCGCCTTGCCCGCCGCAATCTGCGCGTCGGCCGCGCGCGCCTGCGCCAGGCTCCGGGCGGCATCGACGGTCACGAATGCGTTGAGTTCGGGATTCAACCGGGCGATGCGATCCAGATGGAACTGCGTCAGCTCGGCGCTGGAGAATTTCTTCTGCGCGAGCTGGAGCGAGAGCTGTTTGAGGGTTGCGTTCAACATATGCGGCTGGGCATGGAAGAACCGGGGTTCCCGGTCCGCGGCGCCTGGTGCCTATTCAATGACTTTGGGTACGAGGTACAGGCCGCCTTCGACCTGCGGCGCGATAGACTGGTAGAGTGCATGCTGGTCGATTTCGGTGACCCGGTCCTCGCGCAGGCGCTGCGCCAGGTCCTGGCCGTGCGCCATCGGCGCGACCCCCTCGGTATCGACCGATAGCATCTGCTCGATGAGCTTGAAAATGCCGTTCAGGTGGCCTTGCACCGCCTCCGCCTCGGCATCAGTAATTTCGATGCGGGCGAGCCAGGCGACGCGTTTGACTTCCGGCAAAGACAGAGGCATGGAATTTACGCTTAAACGGTGCGTTAAAGTGCGGTATTATAACGTATTTACCAGCCCTTACCGGGAACGGAACGCTAGCAAATGTTTGGATTTTTACGCGGTTATTTTTCCGATGACCTGGCCATCGACCTGGGCACGGCCAACACGCTGATCTATGTGCGCGGCAAGGGCATCGTGCTCGACGAGCCTTCGGTCGTCGCGATCCGCCAGGAAGGCGGTCCCAGCGGCAAGAAAACGATTCAGGCGGTGGGCAAGGAAGCCAAGCAGATGCTCGGCAAGACGCCCGGCAACATCGTCGCCATCCGGCCGATGAAGGACGGCGTGATCGCCGACTTCACCGTGACCGAGCAGATGCTGAAGCTGTTCATCAAGAAGGTGCATGTTTCGCGCCTGTTGTCGCCCAGCCCGCGCATCATCATCTGCGTGCCCTGCGGCTCGACGCAGGTCGAGCGGCGCGCGATCCGCGAGTCGGCGATCGGCGCCGGGGCGTCGCAGGTTTTCCTGATCGAGGAACCGATGGCCGCGGCGATCGGCGCCGATCTTCCGGTGGCCGAGGCGACCGGCTCGATGGTGGTGGACATCGGCGGCGGCACCACCGAGGTGGGCGTGATCTCGCTCGGCGGCATGGTCTACTCGGGCAGCGTGCGCGTCGGCGGCGACAAGTTCGACGAGGCCATCATCAACTACATCCGCCGCAACTACGGCATGCTGATCGGCGAGACCACGGCCGAGAACATCAAGAAGGAAATCGGCTCCGCCTTCCCCGGCTCGGAAGTGCGCGAGATGGAAGTCAAAGGCCGCAACCTCGCCGAGGGCATTCCGCGCAGCTTCACCATTTCCTCGAACGAGATCCTGGAAGCCCTCACCGATCCGCTGAACAGCATCGTCAGCGCGGTGAAATCCGCCCTCGAGCACACGCCGCCGGAACTGGGCGCCGACATCGCCGAGAAGGGCATGGTGCTCACCGGCGGCGGCGCGCTGCTGCGCGACGTCGACCGCCTGCTGATGGAGGAAACCGGGCTGCCGGTGATCGTGGCCGACGACCCGCTCACCTGCGTCGTGCGCGGCTCGGGCAAGGCGCTCGAGAAAATGGACAAGCTCGGCTCGATCTTCACCAATGACTGAACCCGGTGATGGGTGACGGGTTATGAGTAAAGGCCCGGTTCGCCGCCCGACTCGTCACCCATCGCCCGTTGCCCGTTAGCGCCCGCATGGAACACCAGCCGCCACCGTTCTTCAACCGTGGCCCGGCGCCCCTGGTCCGTCTCACCTTCTTCGTTTCGCTCGCCATCCTGCTGATGGTGCTCGATGCGCGCTTTCGCTACGCCGAGAGCGTGCGCCAGGTGGTGGCGCTCGCCGCCTACCCGATACAGCGCGTCGCCATGGCGCCGGCGGATCTGTTTCATGCCGTCGCCAATTACTTCGGCGGCACCGCGGCGCTGCAGGAGGAGAACGCGGCGCTCAAGACGAAGCAGTTGCGCGTTGCGCCGGAACTGCTGCAGCTGGAAGCGCTGAAGGAGGAGAACAATCAGTTGCGCCGCTTGCTCGATGCGCAGGAACGCACGCCGCGCAAATCGGTGTTTGCCGAGATCCTCTACGCCGGGCGCGACCCGTTTTCGCGCAAGGTGGTGATCGACAAGGGCTCGCAGAGCGGCATCCAGCCCGGCCAGCCGGTGATCGACGATGTCGGCGTGATCGGCCAGGTGACGCGCGTGTATCTGCTCATGAGCGAAGTGACGCTGCTCTCCGACAAAGACCAGGCGATCCCGCTGCAGGTGCTCAGAAACGGGCTGCGCGCGGTCGCCTATGGCGGCGCCGAGGGCGGCATGCTCGACCTGCGCTTCATGGCCGCCAACGCCGACATCCGCAACGGCGACACGCTGGTCACCTCGGGCATAGACGGCACCTACCCGCCGGGGCTGCCGGTGGCCACGGTGGCGCGCATCGAGCGCGATGCGGCCTACGCGTTCGCCAAGATCACCCTCACGCCGACCGCGGGCACCAACCGCTATCGCCAGGTGCTGGTGCTGTCGAGCGAAGCCAAGGCGCCGCCGCCGCCGGCGGAGGCCGAGGAACCGGCGCAGAAGCCGCCCAAGACCAAGCGCTCAAGGAAGCGCGAATAAGATGGAGCTGCAAGCACAACCGCAACGCATCCTGCTGCCGGCCAAGGTCAGCTTCATCGTGCTGACCGTGGCGCTGGCGCTGCTGTTCAACCTGCTGCCCTGGCGCAATACTGCGGGCGTGCCGGACCTCACCGCCGCGGTGCTCGCCTTCTGGTGCATCCACCAGCCGCGCAGGGTCGGCATCGGTGTCGCCTGGACACTGGGCCTCCTGCTCGACGTCGGCAACGGCGCGCTGCTCGGCCAGCACGCGCTCGGCTACGCGGTGCTCGCTTTTCTCGCCTTCGCCGTGCACCGGCGCATTCTCTGGTTCCCGCTCGCGCAGCAGGCGCTGCACCTGTTGCTGCTGCTGCTGTCGACGCAACTGCTGATGCTGGTGATACGGATCGCCGCCGGCGCCGGCTTCCCCGGCTGGACCTATTTCGCCGGCAGTTTCATCTGCGCGGCGCTGTGGCCGGTGTTGAGCTTCCTGCTGCTGCTGCCGCAGCGGCAGGCGGAAATGATTGATGAGAACCGGCCGATATGATGAGGCGGGGGACACGGGGCAGCGGGCGGGAAGGGCAATCCGGGGGGGCTAGCGGCTGACCCCATGCGCCTCGCCGAATTCAAAGATCACCAACGCGAGCTGTACTATTTCCAGCTGCGCATCGGCATCGCCGGGGCGTTCGTGCTCGCCGCCTTCTCGCTGCTGTTGTTGCGCTTCGTCTACCTGCAGATAGTGCAGTACGACTACTACCGCACCAAGGCAGAGGACAACCGCATTTCCATCGTGCCCATCATGCCCAATCGCGGGCTCATTCTCGACCGCAGCGGCACCGTGCTCGCGCGCAACTACTCGGCCTACACGCTGGAGATTTCCCCGGGCAAGGTCGCCGACCTGGAGAAGACCATCAACGGCCTGGAGTCCATCGTCGAGATCCGCCCGAGCGACCGCACCCGCTTCAAGCGCCTGATGATCGAAGCCAAGGGCGCGGACAGCCTGCCGATCCGCACGCGCCTGACCGACGAAGAAGTCGCGAAGTTCGCCGCCAACCGTTACCGCTTTCCCGGCGTCGACATCCAGGCGCGCCTGTTCCGCCAGTACCCCCTGAACGAGCTCGCCTCGCACCTGGTCGGCTACATCGGCCGCATCAACGACCGCGATGTGGAGCGCATCGATGACGAGGGCCTGACCGCCAACTACAAGGGCACGGACCACATCGGCAAGACCGGGCTGGAGCAAAGCTACGAGAGCGAGCTGCATGGCATCACCGGCTACGAGCAGGTCGAAGTCGACTCCGGCGGCCGCGGCGTGAGAACGCTCTCGCGCACCTCCCCCACCTCGGGCAACAATCTGGTGCTGACGCTGGACATCAAGCTGCAGGAAGTCGCCGAGCAGGCTTTCGGCGAAAACCGCGGCGCGCTGGTGGCGATCGAGCCGGCCACCGGCGGCAT
>DAIRFM010000120.1:0-5776 GCA_036795025.1 Burkholderiales bacterium
GCGTCGAACTGGGTGCCGTCCTCGGCCACCATCTGGTAGCTGCCACGCATGGTGCCGACCGGCGTGGCGAGGGCGGTGCCGCTGGTGTACTCGAAGTTCTCTCCGGGCTTCAGCAGGGGCTGGGCGCCGACCACGCCCAGGCCGCGCACCTCCTGCACCTGGTTGCGCGCGTCGGTAATGACCCAGTGGCGGCTGATCAACTGCGCCGGGACCGTGCCGCTGTTGCGGATGGTGACGGTGTAGGAGAAGACGAAGCGGTCCTTGCTTTCGTCGGACTGGTCGGCAATGTATTGGGTCTCGGTGGAGACGGTGACGTCGTATTTCTTCGCGGATTCCATGCATTTATTTTACACCGCGCGGGCGGCGTTTGCCGGCAGGCGCCAAACGTTTTTGGCGCCCGCTCAGGCGAGCGGGTAAAATGCGCGCAAGCACCCGCGACCCCGACCGGACCCCATGCCTACTTACCGCATCGCGCCGAGCATACTTTCCGCCGACTTCTCCAGGCTGGGCGAGGAGGTGACGGGCGTCATCGCCGCCGGCGCCGACATGATCCATTTCGACGTGATGGACAACCATTACGTGCCGAATCTGACCATCGGTCCGCTGGTGTGCGAGGCGATCCGGCCGCTGACCAAGGCTGCTATCGACGTGCACCTGATGGTGAAACCGGTGGACCGCATCGTGCCCGACTTCGCCCGGGCCGGCGCCGACATCATCAGCTTCCATCCGGAGGCGAGCGAGCATGTCGATCGCACCATCGGGCTGATCCACGAGCACGGCTGCAAGGCCGGTCTGGTGTTCAATCCGGCTACGCCGCTCGACTATCTCGATCATGTGCTCTACCGGCTCGACCTGGTGCTGATCATGTCGGTCAATCCCGGTTTCGGCGGGCAGAAGTTCATCCCGCATGCGCTCGTCAAGCTGGCCGAAGTCCGCCGCCGCATAGACCTCTGCGGGCGCGAGATCATGCTCGAAGTCGATGGCGGCGTGAAAACGGATAACATCGCCGAGATAGCGCGCGCCGGGGCCGACACCTTCGTCGCCGGCTCCGCCATCTTCGGCGCCAGGGACTACAAGGCGACCATCGCCGCGATGCGCGCGGCGATCGAGACCGCTTAGCCCGAGCATGCCGCCGGCTGCCCGGTGCTGTGCGTTTCCTGTGGCTACAGCGAAGGCGGGGATGTGCACAATCTCGACTGTGATGCTATAGTCGGCTCCTTGTCAGAAGCTGCAAACATCCTTAAAAGCATACGGTCGTGACGCTCGTGAAATTGGCAAACTCCGGGAAATGGGCGCATTGCGCCTGGGAAAGCTGGCGCTGCTGGCGGTCCTAGGCCTATTCGCCGGGCGCATGCAATTGCGCGCCCACCCGTAGTCGCATAGTTGTTTTGCCGGATCGTTTTTGGAGCAGTCATGACTGAAGTCGAATTCAAGCGCCTCGCCGCGCAGGGTTTCAACCGCATCCCCCTGGTGCTCGAAACCTTCGCCGATCTCGATACACCGCTGTCGATCTATCTCAAGCTGGCCAACAAGCCCTATTCCTACCTGCTCGAATCGGTGCAGGGCGGCGAGCGCTTCGGCCGCTACTCTTTCATCGGCCTTGCCTCATCCACGCGCATCAACGTCCAGGGCGGAACGATCCTGGTCCTGTCCGGCAATCGCGTTGCCGAACGCTCCGACGAAGGCGATCCGCTGGAGTTCATCAACAGGTATCTGAAGCGCTTCAAGGTGGCGGCCTTGTCCGGACTGCCGCGTTTCTGCGGCGGGCTGGTCGGCTGCTTCGGCTACGACACGGTGCGCTACATCGAGCCGCGCCTCGGGCTTTCCGCGCCGCCGGATTCGCTCGGCACGCCCGACATCCTGCTCATGTTGTCGGAGGAGGTTGCCATCGTCGACAACCTCTCGGGAAAGCTGACGCTGGTGGTGTACGCCGAACCGGAAGTGCCGGGCGCGTATCAGAAAGCGCGTGCGCGCCTGCGCGAATTGCTCGCCGCGCTGCGCTCGCCGGCGCAGATTCCGGCGGAGACGCCGCAGGCATGCGAGCAGGCGCAATCGGCCTTCGGCGAGGCCGGCTACAAGGCGGCGGTGGAGCGTGCCAAGCGTTACATCTACGACGGCGACATCATGCAGGTGGTGCTGTCGCAGCGCCTGTCGCTGCCGTTCGCGGCCCAGCCGCTCGCGCTGTACCGGGCGTTGCGCACGCTCAATCCTTCGCCCTACATGTTCTACTTCGACTTCGAGGACTTTCACGTCGTCGGTGCGTCGCCCGAGATCCTGGTGCGGCTGGAGGGCGACAAGGTCACTCTGCGGCCGATCGCCGGCACGCGTCCGCGCGGCAAGACGGCGGAGGAGGACGAGGTCCTCGCGGCCGAACTCCTGTCCGATCCGAAGGAGCGCGCCGAGCACGTCATGCTGATGGATCTGGGACGCAACGACGTCGGTCGCGTGGCCCGGACCGGCACGGTGCGCGTGACCGAGAACATGGTGATCGAGCGCTATTCGCATGTCATGCACATTGTTTCCAACGTCGAGGGCAGACTGCGCGAGGGACTGGATGCGATGGCCGTGCTGCGCGCGAGCTTTCCGGCCGGCACCGTGTCGGGCGCGCCCAAGGTGCGCGCCATGGAAATCATCGACGAGCTGGAGCCGGTGAAGCGCGGCATCTATTCCGGCGCGGTCGGCTATCTCGGTTTTCACGGCGATATGGATCTCGCCATCGCGCTGCGGACCGCGCTGATCAAGGACCGGGTGTTGCACATGCAGGCGGGCGCGGGCATCGTGGCCGACTCCGACCCGGCGTCCGAGTGGCAGGAAACGCTGAACAAGGCGCGCGCCGTGCTGCGCGCGGCGGAAATGGCCGCAGCCGGACTCGACACGAGGCTGGAGGACTGATCATGCTGCTCATGATCGACAATTACGATTCCTTCACCTACAACCTGGCGCAGTATTTCGGCGAGCTGGGCGAAGAAGTGCAGGTGGTGCGCAACGACGCCATCGACATCAAAGGCATCGCCGCGCTCGCGCCCGCGCGCATCGTCATCTCGCCCGGCCCGTGCACCCCGAACGAAGCCGGCGTCTCGGTACCCCTCGTGCGCGCGTTCGCCGGCAAGCTGCCCATCCTCGGCGTGTGCCTGGGGCACCAGGCGATCGGCCAGGCGTTCGGCGGGCGTATCGTGCATGCGAGCCGCGTGATGCACGGCAAGACCTCCGACATCCGCCACGCATCGAAGGGCGTCTTTGCCGGGCTGCCGTCGCCGTTCCTCGCGACCCGCTATCACTCGCTCGCGATCGAGCGCGCCAGCCTGCCCGACTGCCTGGAAATCACCGCCGAGAGCGAAGACGGCGAGATCATGGGGGTGCGCCACCGGCAGTTCGCGCTCGAGGGCGTGCAGTTCCATCCCGAATCGATACTCACCGAACACGGTCACGCATTGCTGAAAAATTTTCTCCGATAGGAATCGAACCATGTCCATGACGCCACAGGAAGCGCTGCTGCGCGCGATCGAGCACCGCGAGATTTTCCACGACGAGATGCTCGATCTCATGCGCCAGATCATGAACGGACAGATGTCGCCGGTGATGATCGCGGCGATCACCATCGCGCTGCGGGTGAAAAAGGAAACCATAGGCGAGATCACCGCCGCCGCCCAGGTGATGCGCGAGCTCGCAACCAGGGTCGAGGTCAAGGATGCGCATAACCTGGTGGACGTGGTGGGCACCGGCGGCGACGGCGCGCGCACCTTCAACATCTCGACCGCGGCCATTTTCGTTGCCGCCGCCGCCGGGGCGCGTGTGGCCAAGCACGGCGGGCGCGCCGTGTCCTCGCAGTCGGGCAGCGCCGACGTGCTCGAGGCGCTGGGGGTCGATATCAACCTTAGCCCAGCGCAGGTGGCGCAGTGCATCGACGAGGCCGGCGTCGGCTTCATGTTCGCGCCCAACCACCACACGGCGATGAAGCACGCGGCGCCGGTGCGGCGCGAACTGGGGGTGAGGACGATTTTCAACATCCTCGGGCCGCTCACCAACCCGGCCGGCGCGCCGACCCAGCTGATGGGCGTGTTCCATCCCGACCTGGTCGGGATCCAGATCCGCGTGCTGCAGCGCCTGGGGGCGCGCCACGCGATGACCGTGTTCGGCCTGGAAGGCCTGGACGAGATTTCGATCAGCGGCAAGACCATGATCGGCGAGCTGAAGGACGGCAGGATCGAGGAGTACAGCGTGCATCCGGAGCGCTTCGGCCTGCCGCTGCACGACCCGCGCACGCTCGCCGTGGAGACGGTGGAGGAATCGCGCGCCATGGTGCTGGGCGCGCTCGAGAACAAGCCCGGCGCGGCGCGCGATATCGTCGCGCTCAACGCCGGCGCCGCCATCTACGTCGCGGGCAAGGCGGCGAGCATGGAAGAGGGCGTGGAACAGGCGTTTGAAGTGATCGCCAGCGGCGCGGCGCGGGCGAAGCTGGACAAGTTCGCGCAGCTGACGCAGAAGCTCGGCGGCAAGAGCTAGCGCCGGGTCCGGCGCTTTTCCCTCCGCGCAGCCTCCGACCGTGTCCGACATTCTCGACAAAATTCTCGCGCGCAAAGCCGAAGAAGTCGCCGCGGCGAAGCGCGCGCGGCCGCTCGAACGCTTGCGTGACGAGGCGCGCGCGGCGCCGCCGCCGCGCGATTTTGCCGGCGCGCTAAGAGCCAAAATCGCCGGCGGCCAGGCGGCGGTGATCGCCGAGATCAAGAAGGCGAGCCCGAGCAAGGGGCTGCTGCGCGCGGACTTCGATCCGGCCGCGATCGCGGCGAGCTACGCCGCGCACGGGGCGGCGTGCCTGTCGGTGCTGACCGATCGCGAATTCTTCCAGGGCGCGCCGCAGTACCTGGCGGCGGCGAAGCATGCGTGCGCTTTGCCCGCGCTACGCAAGGATTTCATGCTCGATGCCTACCAGGTGTTCGAGGCGCGCGCCCTGGGCGCCGACTGCATTCTGCTCATCGCTGCGGCCCTGGACCTTGCGCGCATGCGGGAATTGGAGTCGGTGGCCGAGGAGTTGGGCATGGCGGTGCTGATCGAAGTGCATGACGCCGCGGAGCTCGCCTCTGCGCTCGCGCTTCGCACCCCGCTCATCGGCATCAACAACCGCGATCTCCGGAGTTTCGAGACGCGGCTCGCGACTACGCTCGACCTGTTGCCGCGCATTCCGCCCGAACGCATGGTGATTACCGAGAGCGGCATCCGCACGAGCGCAGACGTGGCCTTGATGCGCGCGAACGGGGTCCACGCCTTCCTTGTGGGCGAGGCCTTCATGCGCGCAGCCGAACCTGGGATAGAACTCGAACGTATATTTATAACAAATTGATTTAAATAATAAATATTGAGTACCTTTGATCCTTGTTGCGGAAAAGCAACAAATTAGCCGGTTTTGCCGCCGGAAGCACCGTTTTTTCTTGTTTTGCCGGATGCGCTTTGGCAGAATCGCAACAACTTCCTGACAACAGAGAAGTCAAGGCTGGCGCGAGGGGCACTACAGATCTGATGCTCTTTTCGCCAAGTTAAAATTTCCAAGGAGAAATAATTGATGAACAAGAAATTACTGGCAGTTGCGGTAGCTGGTGCTCTGGCAGCCCCTGGCGTCGCCCTCGCCCAAGCGTCGAGCGTGACCATCAGCGGCTTTTTCAAGGTTGGCTGGGAGAATTTGTCGTACTCAAACGCACCGGCAACCACAACGCGTTTGAACAACAACCAGAACCGCGTGGTGGACAACTCCTCGCGAATTATTTTCAACTCGGTTGAAGAT
>DAIRFM010000357.1:0-1985 GCA_036795025.1 Burkholderiales bacterium
TGACCGACGCAAGCCTTTCGCCGCACGTAACAAAATCGCCCCGGCTCCGGTTCGCTGCAGTGCAAAATATATCAAGCAATTCCGTATATTAGCGAGGTGCGTGGCCAAAAGTCTTATAGGGGAGGTGCCCCTGCACGGCTAAGCTTAGCCACCGCCCGCACGCGGACACGCATCTGCCAGCCAAAACTCGGGAGGGCAGCGGCGCGACCGCCAAAGGTCGGGCAAGGCAAAGTTTAGAAAAATCGCCACAAACGGGGGGCTCAAGATGAGCGCAATGGCAGGCACTGTTGGCCAGACGAGAGGCATGTCGAGGGACGAAAAATTCGTCATCTTCGCATCTTCACTCGGCACGATATTCGAATGGTACGATTTCTATCTTTACGCGGTGCTGGCACCGTTCTTCGCCGCGCTGTTCTTCCCCGCGGGGAACGACACGGCGGCACTTCTGTCGGCATTCGCGACTTACGCCGCTGGATTCCTGGTGCGCCCATTTGGCGCCGTCATCTTCGGCCGCATCGGCGACCTGGTCGGCCGCAAATACACCTTCCTGGTCACCATCATGGTGATGGGCAGCGCCACCTTCCTGGTCGGCGTGCTGCCGACATATGCCGCCGTGGGTTGGTTGGCACCGATCCTGCTCGTCACCCTGCGCCTGTGCCAAGGCCTGGCGCTCGGTGGCGAGTACGGCGGGGCGGCAACCTATGTGGCCGAACACGCGCGGCCGCATGAGCGCGGCTATGCGACCAGCTGGATCCAGACCACGGCCACTCTTGGTTTGCTGCTGGCCCTCGTTATTATCGCCGCTTGCCGTGAATGGATGGACGCCAAGGTCTTCGCGGAATGGGGATGGCGCATTCCGTTCCTCATTTCACTGATCCTGCTGGTGTTCTCGGTCTACATCCGGCTCAAGCTGAATGAGACGCCGATCTTCCAGAAGATGGTGGCCGAGGGCAAAGCCTCGAAAGCGCCACTGACCGAGAGCTTCTTCCACTATCCGAACAACAAATACGTGCTGCTCGCGCTGCTGGGCGCCACCGCCGGTCAAGGCGTGGTCTGGTACACGGGCCAGTTCTATGCCCTGTTCTTCATCATCCTGATACTGAAAATGAACTACATCGCCGCCTACCTCATGATCGGTATCTCGCTGGTCATCGGCACGCCGTTCTTCATCTTGTTCGGCTGGCTTTCCGACCGCATCGGCCGGCTGAAGATCATCCTGGCCGGCTGCGCGATCGCGGCGATTACTTACTTCCCGCTGTTCGCCGGGCTGACGCACTACATCAACCCGGATCTTGAAGCCTTCCACGCGAAAAACCAGATCTCGGTGTCGGCCGACCCGGCAACCTGCCACTTCCAGATCTTCGTCGGGCCATGGTCGAAGTTCTCGAATTGCGATCGGGCCAAGGACTTCGTCAGCAAGCTCGGGTTGTCGTTCAAGACGATCGACGTGCCGGGAGCGGGCGACAAGGTCGACCTGACGATCAACTCGACCAAGGTCGAGGGCTTCGACGCAGCGAAGTGGAACGCCGCGTTCACCGCCGTCAATGTTCCCAAGTCGGCCGATCCGGCCAAAATCAACTGGTTCATGGCCGAGTTGATCTTGATCATCATGGTGATCTACGTGACCATGGTGTACGGGCCGATCGCAGCCTTCCTGGTCGAGATGTTCCCGACCAAGATTCGCTACACCTCGATGTCGCTGCCCTACCACATCGGCAACGGCTGGTTCGGCGGGATGCTGCCGCTGACCGCGACCGCATTGGTCGCAGTCTATGGCGACATCTATTACGGCCTCTGGTACCCGATCATCGTCTCGGTGATAACGCTGGTAATCGGGATGATCTTCCTGAAGGACACCAAGGGCGTCGACATCAGCACCGGCTCGGGTGTCGCGAATCAAACGTCCTGATCGCTCAACAGCCGGCGGCGAAAACCTCGCCGCCGGTCCTACTGCAAAACGCCCCGCGAGTTGCGGGGCGTTTTTT
>DAIRFM010000121.1:0-5679 GCA_036795025.1 Burkholderiales bacterium
TAGCGGGCGTTGCTCCAAGCGCATGGCCTGAGGCAGTGCGATCAAAATCATATTCATGTGTGACAATATCGCCGATGTCGGGGCAAGTTGCTGTACGATAATTAGTCACGTACGAATCAAGTGTTGACATAATTGGCGAAGAATCTCGATTCTTTTGGGTTTTCATAGGTCTCCCGATTTTGTGTTGTGCAAGCTTGCAAAACATAAAATCCGGAGATGAGGGATGCCTAAGCGAGCGAGCCTGTTTGGTACCGGCTAGGCCGGTTTAGGAAAAGGGAGACAAACGAAATGCGCTACGAAGCGCCAAAGACGCTGGAGCAGGCGATCGCGCTGCTCTCCGGCGCGAATGGCCAGGCGAGGGTGCTGGCGGGCGGCACGGACCTGCTGATCCAGATGCGTTCGGGCCGTGCCGAACCCGAGCTGCTGGTCGACATCAAGGCCATCCCCGAGATGAGGTCTATAGTCGCCGAAACGGGCGGCTATCGCGTCGGCGCGGCCGTCACTTGCATGGAGCTGATCGAGAACGAGGCGTTCGCGCAGGCATGGCCTGGCATCGTCGACGGGGTCAGGCTGATCGGTTCGATCCAGGTGAAGGGACGCGCCACCATGGGTGGTAATCTGTGCAATGCGTCGCCGGCCGCGGACAGTGTCCCCGCCTTGATCGCAGCCGGCGCCGTGGTCTGTATCGTCGGCGCGCAAGGCAGGCGCGAGGCGCTCATCGAGGAGTTTGTCGCGGGTCCGGGCAAGACTACGCTCGCCAGCGGAGAGCTCGTCGTCTCGTTCCTGCTGCCGCTGCGGGCGCCGCATTCGGGCGATGCCTATCTGCGCTTTACGCCGCGCACCGAGATGGACATCGCGGTCGTCGGCGCCGCGGTCAATCTGACGCTCGACGACACGGGTGTCTGCAGCCGCGCCAGGGTCAGCCTCGGAGCGGTGGCCGAGCGCGCTTTGCTGGTGCCCGAGGCCGCGGCCGCATTGATCGGCACGCGGGTCGATGAGGCGGCGCTCAAACGTTTGGCCGCAGCCGCCAGCGCGGCCTGTCGGCCGATCGACGATAAGCGCGGCACCAAGGATTTTCGCATCAAGGTGGCCGGCGTGATGGCGCAACGCGCGGCGGAGATTGCGACAGAA
Organism: Burkholderiales bacterium; assembly: GCA_036795025.1. Taxonomy (GTDB): domain Bacteria; phylum Pseudomonadota; class Gammaproteobacteria; order Burkholderiales; family SG8-39; genus 2-12-FULL-64-23. The sequence continues at coordinate 1,132 of DAIRFM010000121.1, forward strand.
CGGGCGAGGAGGCCAAGCTGATGGCACGACATCATGTGAGCGCGACGGTCAATGGAGACGGCGTCGAATTTCTTTGTGAAACGGGCCAGACCCTGCTGGAAGCGCTGCGCGACGAACTGCGGCTCACCGGCACCAAGGAAGGCTGCGGCACCGGCGACTGCGGTGCCTGCAGCGTCATGGTCGATGGGCGCCTCGTGTGCTCCTGCCTGATGCTGGCAGTCGAAGCCGAAGGCAAATCGATCCAAACGATAGAAGGCATGGCCGTCGGCGAGACCCTGCATCCACTGCAGCGCAAATTCATCGAGCACGCGGCCTTGCAATGCGGCATCTGCACGCCCGGGATCCTGATCGCGGCGCGCTCGCTCCTCGCGCGCAACCCGAATCCGACGGAAAGCGAAGTGCGCTACTGGCTCGCCGGCAATCTGTGCCGCTGCACCGGTTATCACAAGATCGTCGAGGCGGTGCTCGATGCCGCGCGCGAAATGCGGGGAGGCTGACCATGTCGACCATGCTCAAGTACCAGGAAAGGGAGCTGAAGATCGTCGGCACGCGGCCGCTGCGGCCCGATGGCGTCGACAAGGTGACCGGCCGCGCGCGCTTCGGCGCCGATTACAATCTGCCCGGACAGTTGATCGGCAAGGTGTTGCGCAGTCCGCATGCGCACGCGCGCATCAAGTCCATAGACACCTCGGCCGCGCAGGCGCTGCCAGGGGTCAAGGCGGTGGTCACGCGCGACGATTTCGCCGAGATGCCGGACGAATACGCGGCGGTGGGCGAACTGATGATCAATTTCCGCGACGTCACGCGCAATATGATGGCGCGCGAGAAGGTGCTCTACGACGGCCATCCGCTGGCGGCGGTCGCGGCGGTGAGCGAGGCGGTGGCGCGTGAGGCGCTGGCGCTGATCAAGGTCGAATACGAGGTGCTGCCGCACGTGATCGACGTGGTCGAGGCGATGCAACCGGGCGCGCCGCTGCTGCACGAAAACCAGTACACGGCAGGGGTCAAGCCCAAGCCGGATCGCCCCTCCAACGTGGCCAAACGCCTGGAGTACGCGCGGGGGGACCTCGCGGCCGGTTTCAATGAGGCCGATCTGATCGTCGAGCGCGAGTTCAACACCAAGCCGGTGCACCAGGGCTATATCGAGCCGCAGGCTTGCCTTGCGAGCTGCAGCGAGGACGGCCAGGCGGAGCTGTGGACTTCGACCCAGGGGCACTTCATTGTTCGCGCCCAGTGCGCCAAGGTGCTGCAGATGGACGTGTCGAAAATCCGCGTCACGCCGACCGAGATCGGCGGCGGCTTCGGCGGCAAGAACAACATCTATAGCGAGGCGCTGGCGATCGCGCTGTCGCGCAAGTCCCACCGCCCGGTGAAAATGGTGATGACGCGCGAGGAGGTGTTCCGCGCCACCGGCCCGACTTCCGGGGCCAACGTCAAGGTCAGGATAGGCTGCACCAGGGACGGGAAGATCACCGCGGCAGAGGCGGAGCTGAACTTCCAGGCCGGCGCATTCCCCGGCTCGTCCGTGAATCAGGCCTCGATGTGCGCCTTCACCCGCTATGATCTCGCGAACGTGCGCGTCGTCGGCAACGACGTCACCGTGAACCGCCCGAAAGTCGCCGCCTATCGCGCGCCCGGCGCGCCGATTGCGGTGTTCGGCGTCGAGAGTGTGATCGACGAAATGGCGAAAAAACTCGGCATCGACCCGATCGAATTCCGGCTGAAAAACGCCGCCAGGGAAGGCACGCAGACCTATTATGGACCGAAGCTTGGCCCGATCGGGTATATCCAGACGCTGGAGCAGGCAAGGGCGCATCCGCACTACAGCGCGCCGCTGGGCCCGAATCAGGGCCGCGGGATCGCCACCGGCTTCTGGTTCAATATCGGCAACGAGACCACCTGCTCGCTCAATCTGCAGGAGGATGGAACCCTGACGCTGATGCTGGGGACCATCGATGTCGCCGGCGGCTCGCGTGCCTCGATGGCCATGATGGTGGCCGAGGAGCTCGGCATCGAATTCGAGAGCGTCAGGCCGTTCGTCGGCGATACGTCCACGCTAGGCTTCAACTTCCTCACCGCGGGCAGCCGCGGCACCTTCGCCAGCGGCATGGCCTGCGTGATCGCGAGCCGGCAGGTGATCGAGAAGTTGCGCCAGCGCGTCGCAAAAATACGCGAGGTGCCGCTCGAAGCGGTGGCGTGGAAAGATGGCCACGCGCGGCCGGCCGGCGGCAATGTGGCGCAGTTCGCGCCCATGTCCTTGGCCGAGATCGCGAAAATGGCCGGCAAGACCGGCGGCACCATCGCCGGCCATGCGGAAATCAATGCGCAGGGCGCCGGACCCGGCTTCGGCACGCATATCGTCGATGTCGAGGTGGACAAGCAGACGGGTTCGGTAAAGATTCTGCGCTACACCGTGGTGCAGGATGTAGGCAAGGCCATCCATCCGGCCTACGTCGAAGGCCAGCTTCAGGGTGGCGCCGTGCAGGGCATAGGCTGGGCGCTGAACGAGGAATACGTGTACGGCGACGACGGCGTGCTGCAGAATCCGGGCTTTCTCGACTATCGCGTCCCGGTCGCATCGGACCTGCCCTTCATCGACACCGTCATCGTCGAGGTGCCCAATCCCAACCATCCCTATGGGGTGCGCGGCTGCGGCGAGGTTCCCATCATTCCGCCGCTGGCGGCCATCGCCAACGCGATCGAGAATGCGATTGGCCTGCGGCTGTGCCAGCTTCCATTCTCGCCGCCGCGCGTATTGAAGGCAATCGACGACGCGGCGGCCGCGAAGGGCTGAAGCCTTGGCCAGGATCGCGCTCGCAAGCAACCTGGCGCCGTACACCGACGGCGTGCTGGAGCTGGAACTCGAGGTCGCCAACGTGCGCCAGCTGTTTCAGGCGCTGGGCGAGCGCTATCCGGAATTGCGAGTGCACCTGGAAGCGGGTCTCGCCGTCGCGATCGACGGCGAGATCTACCAGGACGCCTTGCTGCAGCCGATCGCCCACGATAGCGAGGTAATCCTGATCACGAAGATCGCGGGGGGATAGGGATTTCTTCGGGGTTTAGGCAAATTGAATCGAACCTGCCCCTTTATCGCGTTGACCTCAGGCGAGCAGGCGCTCGATGAGCTTGCGCACCGGCACGGGTATCGCCGCGCCGTGCGCCTCCTCCAGGCTCAGCCAGATCTGGCCCGCCTCGCGCGCGGCCGGGGTGAGCTTCTCGACCCGGCACAAGAGCGGTTGAATAGTCAGCTTGAAGTGGGTAAAGCCGTGCGCGAGCGGGGCGAGCGCTTGCGGCGCGGCGATGCTGCAGCCATAGTTGCTGCGGCAATGCGCGCGCACGCGAGCGCGGTCTGCGAGTTCGGGCAGGCTCCACAGCCCGCCCCAGATGCCCGAGGGCGGACGCTTTTCCAGCAGCACCTCGCCGTTTCGGACGAGCAGCAGCATGTGGGTGGCGCGGGTGGGCACGGTCTTCGCCGGGCGCGGCGCCGGAAAATCCCCGACGCGCGCTAGCGCGAGCGCCTGGCAGCTTTGGGCGAGCGGGCAGTCGGCGCAGGCAGGCTTGGCCCGCGTGCACAGCGTCGCCCCCAGATCCATCATCGCCTGGGTGTAGCGCCCGATGGCGCGCGGCGGCAGTTGCTCCTCGGCCAGTTGCCACAGGCGCTCTTCGACGCGCTTCTCGCCCGGAAATCCGGCAACGGCGAAATGCCGCGCCAGCACGCGTTTCACGTTGCCGTCCAGAATCGCGGCGCGCGTGCCGTAGGCGAAAGCGGCGATCGCCGCCGCAGTCGAGCGCCCGATGCCGGGCAGCGCCTGGATCTCGGTGAGCGCGCGCGGAAACACGCCGCCGTGGTGCTCCTGCACCAGTTGTGCCGCGCGCTGCAAATTGCGCGCACGCGAGTAATAGCCGAGCCCGCTCCACAGCCGCAGCACCTCATCCTGCGGCGCGCCGGCGAGCGTGGCGATATCGGGGAAGCGCTCGAGAAAACGGCGGTAATACGGAATCACCGCGGCGACCTGGGTTTGCTGCAGCATGATTTCGGCGACCCAGATGCGGTAGGCATCGCGCGTGCCCTGCCACGGCAGGTCGTGGCGGCCGTGGCGCTTGTGCCAGGCGAGCAGACTCGCTGCGAAATCGGCTTTATTTTTGATTGGCGACGCCGAACGGGACATGCCCGGTTGCCACATGCATCGAGGCCGATTCGCAGTGTCCCTGCTGATCGTCGAAAAAAATGTCGGCGCCGAATGCCTTCAGAAAACGCCCCTTGTCCAGGCCGCCGAGGAACAGCGCCTCGTCGATGCGGATATTCCAGGCGCGCAGGGTGCGGATCACGCGCTCGTGCGCGGGCGCGCCGCGCGCCGTCACCAGCGCGGTGCGGATGGGCGAGCGCTCCGGCGGGTATTCGGACTGGATGCGATGCAGCGCGGCGAGGAAGTTCTTGAACGGCCCGCCCGAAAGCGGTTCCCTGGCGGCATCGGTTTCGCTCTTGGTGAAAGCCTCGAGCCCGTCGCGCTTGTACACCTTTTCGGCTTCGTCGGAGAACAGCACCGC
>DAIRFM010000122.1:0-5661 GCA_036795025.1 Burkholderiales bacterium
CGCCCACGCTAACCGCTTCGACCCAAAAAGGGAATCCGCCTTGCCCGAGTCATTTGCTCGGAAACCGTATTAGTCGATGCCCACGAGGATGCCATTGCAAGACATCAAGCCTTCGTCGACTTGATCGCCCCCGCCGCACGCAAGATCCATGCGTACTGGCTTGCCCGCCGTGCCCCTGCGGGAGAAATCGCCCACGATCCGCGACAGCCAATCCACAAGGCGCCCATTCCTGGCCGCAACGACCCATGCCCGTGCGGCTCCGGCAAGAAGTTCAAGTACTGCCATGGGGCGCTGGAAACATTGCACTGAGCTACGACATCCGGCGATTTGCCTTGCTACCTGCTGTCCCAACTCAGGCGCTTCGGTAAGCTTGCAGCGCAGCTCGACGAACTGCCTAGTCTTTCGGTTTCGGTAGTTTCAATTTTTGACCTTACGAGATTACGGAATGTCGCCAGCAATCGCCGGAAGCCAATATTTCACCCACACTGCCGCGCGCCGTATCGAAGGCAGCCGGACGCTAGCGACTGTGCACGGCAAGGCTGTCGTTTGGTGCTTGCCGGCGTTCGTGCAGGCCATAATCCCGAATGACGTCGGCCACCCGCAGTCGATAATTGGAAAAGACCTCGGCGCGGCCTTTGACTTGCGCTGACCGATGGGCCGTGAGGTTGCGCCAAGCCTGCACCGCCGCCTCATCGCGAAAAAACTATAGCGATAGCATCTTGCCGGGTTCCGTTAGGCTTTCAAAGCGTTCAACGGAAATAAATCCATCGATGCCCTCGAGCAGTGGTCGTAGCGTCGCAGCAATGTCCAAATAGTCTTGCTCGTGGTTCGGCTTTGGCCAGACTTCGAAGATAATCGCGATCATCGCAAGATCCCTCGCATGGGTTTTCAGAACCAATCGTCTTACATTATGCGATATTAGCAAGTTTCGTTCGGCGTCACTATCTCGGACGGGCGCTGGGTGCTCCCGCGGCCTTGGGCGCTGCTGTATCATCGGCCAAATGTGATCGCGACACAGCGTCCATAATGCCGGGGGACAATATGTCAAGAAAATTTTCATCACCTAATTAAGAATCGAATCTTCATCCGCACAATATCGCTCGATGAGCGTGCGATGCTTTTCGCTGGTCGCAGAGGAGCAGGCGGAGCATAACCGCGCCAGCATCAATCCAGCATCTGCTGGATTGCGCGCGCAAGCGCAAATAGCCGCCGCTCGATAGTCGCCGGCACCTCGCAGACATAGCTGATTGTATATCGCCGCTCATCGAAGATGCGGGTGTCCCAAGCAACCTGGTTGCCGAGCTTGTCGACCGCGGCGGCATCTTGATTGGGCGCGTCCTCATGTACTCGCAGGTCGGTTAGCTCGGTACGAATCTTTTCCCGCAGTTGCTGCTGCCGTCGCGAAAAGCGCTCGATGTCGTCCATAACCTGACCACGTTCGCTATTGAGCGTGGCGAACAGGCCGGCGAACAGCAGCTTCGCCTTCTGCTGTTTCTCGGCGGTCGTTCCGGCGATGAAGCCGGCAGCCGCCTTCTCCGCTTCCTCGAGCGGAGTGCGTCGCGCTGCCAGGTGGAGAACGAGATCATTGATCGTCGAGTCATTCTTCCAGGCGTCGCCGACGTCATCGATGGGCGGGCTGGTCCAGAACGCGGCGACCGACAGGCTCGGCACCATGATCTGCTGGCAAGGCCAGTCCGGATGGCGCGGGTCGGCGGCGTGGGCGGCGCCCGCGAGGCCAAGGGCAATGGCGGCCAATCCTGCCACGACGACAGGTTTCATGCTCCACCTCCCGGCTCCCCGCGCCGTGCAAGAAAACCCCGCGACGGATCATAGGCGAAGATGGCGCCGATCATGAAGAGGGCGGTGCATCCGGCGACCACCGCGAGCGAGAGCCAGTCGATCTGCGTATAGAGCGCGAAGCGGATGAGCTCGACCGCATGGGTGAACGGATTGAACTCGCAGACATAATAGAGCAGGGGGCTGCCTTCCTGCACGCGCCAGAGCGGATAGAGCGCGGAGGAGGCAAAGAACATCGGGAAGATGACGAAGTTCATCACGCCGGCGAAGTTCTCGAGCTGCTTGATGACGGACGAGATCAGCATGCCGAGCGCGCCCAGCATCAGGCCGGAAAGCACCAGCGCCGGCAGCACCGTGAGATAGCCGAGCGGCGGCGCCTCGATCTCCCAGAACCAGGCGATCGCCAGGAACGCATAGACCTGCAATAGCGAGACGGCGGTGCCGGCGATGAGCTTGGAGCACAGCAGAAACCAGCGCGGCAGCGGGCTCACCAGCAAGGTGCGCATGTTGCCCATTTCGCGGTCGTAGACCATGGACAGCGACGACTGCATGCCGTTGAACAGCTGGATCATCGCGATCAGGCCGGGCGTGATGTAGACACTGTAGAGGATGTAGGTCTCGTAAGGCGGAATGATGGAGACGCCGAGCACCTGGCGGAAGCCGGCGGCGAAGATGAACAGCCATACCAGCGGGCGCACCAGCGCCGAGACGAAGCGCTCGCGCTGATGCAGGAAGCGCAGACTCTCCCGCCAGATGATGCCCTTCAGGCAGATCAAGTATTGCCGCAGCGAGAAGCCGCGGCGCGCGGCCGCAACGGGCGCGACACTCGCTGCATGTTCGGCTGCACTGCTCATGCGGCTTCTCCGGCGGCTTGCGGCGAGCCGCTGCCGGTGAGCCGCGTGAAGGCATCGCGCACGTCAAGCGCCTTGCTGTCGGCGATCACCTGCGCGACCGGGCCGTCGGCCAGCACGCGCCCTTGATGCAGCACGATCACCTGGTCGTCGTCGGCGACTTCGTCGATCAGATGCGTCGCCCACAGCACGCCGATGCCTTCGTCCGCGATCAGTTGCCGGACGTGGCCGAGGATGTCGGCGCGCGATTTGATGTCGAGACCGACGGTCGGTTCGTCGAGCACCAGGAGGCGCGGCCGGTGCAACAGCGCGCGGGCGATCTCGACGCGCCGCATCTGCCCGCCTGAGAGATTGCGCACCTTGTCGCGGGCGCGGTCGGAAAGCACGATGCGCGCCAGCACCTCGTCGCCGCGCGCACGCGCCGCGCGCTTGTCGATGCCGTGCAGCGCCGCGTGGTACATCAGATTCTGCATCACCGAGAGGTCGAGGTCGAGAGTGCGCGACTGGAACACAACGCCGAGGATGCGCAGCGCCTCGCCGGGTTCGCGCGCAACGTCGTGGTCGAAGATGCGGATGCGGCCGCGCTGGGTGCCGTACAGCCGGGTGATCAGCGCGAACAGCGTGCTCTTGCCGGCGCCGTTGAGACCGAGCAGGACGGTGAAATTCGCCGGCGCGACGGCGAAGCTCACATCGTCGAGCGCGCGCCGCGCGCCATAGGAATGGCTCACGCTCTCGACCGAGAGCGCCTGCGGCCCCGCTGCTTTCATGCCGTGCATCATCGTGCGCGTGCGGCCCCGTTTGCGTAGTGTCTCAGTGCTGCGTGATCGTCACGCCCCAGGGCAATTCCCCGACCTGGATCGACTTGATCGCCTTGAGGCTGGCGACGTCGATCACTGAGACGTCGTTGGAAATGCCGTTGGTGGTCAGAAGATACTTCTCATCGGGCGTGAAGGCCATGTGCCAGACGCGCTGGCCGACCAGCAGATACTTCTTCACCTCATGGGTCTTGCCGTCGACCACGGCGACGCGATTGGCGGGCCCGAGCGCGACAAAGGCGGTCTTGCCGTCCTTGGTCATGCTGATGCCGACCGGCTGGATCGCTTCGCTGCGCAGCCCGGCAATGGCGAAGGTGATCTTGCCGGTGACCGCGTGCTTGACCGGATCGATGATGCTGACGCTGCCGCCGACTTCGGCCGAGACCCACAGTTCCGAGCCGTCGCTCTTGAAGGCCGCGAAGCGCGGGCGCGAGTCGACCAGCACATTGGCGACGATCTGGCGCGTCGCGGTGTCGATGAAATGCGCCATGTTGGTGGTTTCGGAGGTGTTGACGAGAATCTTGCCGTCCGGGCTGAGGCCCATGCCCTCCGGCTCGACGCCGACCTGCACCTCGCCGAGCGGGACGCGCTTGTCCATGTCGATGACGGTGACGGTGTTGTCGTTCTCGTTGGCGACGTAGAGCACCTTGCCGGCCGGATCGAGCGTGAACAGCTCGGGATCGGGACCGGACGGCAGATTGGCCGTTACCTCGCCGGTCTTGGTGTCGATCATCTGGATGGTGTCGTCGTCGCCCACCGCAACCAGACAGAACTTGCCGTCCTTGGTCAGTTCGATGCCGCGCGGCCGCTGGCCGACCTTGATGGTCTTGATGACTTCGAGCTTGTCGGTGTCGATGACGCTGACGGTGTTGCTCTTTTCGTTCGACACATAGGCCATGTAGGCGCTGGCCGGGTTCGCCAGCGCGATCATGCAACCGCACGCGGCGATGAGCTGTAGGGTGGGCTGAGCGAAGCGAAGCCCACGTGTCGATAAAAACATCATCATGCGGCCCAGCCTATCATTGCAGTTTGCATTTGGTCTCCGGGCGGTCGTAGCCCAGCGTGTCGAGCTCGGAATACTGGTGCAGGAAGCCCTCCTGCGGCGAGACCGAAACGATGGTCCGGGCGTCGGTGAGCAGAATGGGCTGGCGCAATTGCAGGTCCCAGTCGCGCAGCGTCAGCTTTTGTCCCTTGAAGGCGCCGAGCGCCAGTTGCGGACTTTTCAGGAAATCGAAGATGACCTTCGGATCGGCCGAGTTCTTGCGCGACACGGCCTCGCCGATCATGCGCACGGCGGTCCAGGCCTGCATGTCGAGCGCGGTCATCAGCCGCCTGAACTGGGCGATGAAGCGGTTCTGCATCTGGATGCCGCCCCACAGCCCGTTCGAAGCATCCCAGCTCGTGGGCATCAGCCCGGCCGAGCCGGCGACCGGACGCGCATCCCAGGTGCGGTAGGGAAGATAAGAGGCGAACACTTCGCTCTCGTCCGCCGCCACCAGTACGTCGTAGTCAGGCGCCTGCTGGGTGAAGACCGGGATCTGCCGCTGGATCTGCACGACGCCGCTGTCGGTGCGGCGCGCGCCGCCGGTGTCCTTGAATTCGCGCTCCTGCACGATCTTGGCGCCGAAGCGGGTGGCCGCGCGCTTCAGCGCCGCGGCGTAGAGCTTATCGCGCTCATGCGAGCCGGTGACCAGCAGCCAGCGGTTCCATTTCTTCCACACCAGATATTGCGCGAGCCCATCCGCCAGCATGGCGCGTGACGGCGCGGTGTGGATCACATTGGCGCGGCAGTCCTGCTGGCGCAGGCGGTCGTCGAGCGCGGCGGCATTGAAGAACAGCATGCCGCGCGCCTTGCCGGCATCGGCGGCCTTGAGCAGCGCGTCGGCCGGCAGATCTGCGACTACCAGGGACACGCCCTGGTCGGCAAGCTGCGCCATCGCCGCGGCGGGATCGGCATCCGGCTTCAGATGCAGATCGATCAGCGAGAAGCGCTGATTGAGGAAGCGTCCGGTGGTGTCGTTGTCCTTGGCCGCCATCTGCGCGCCGGCGAGCCCGTCATCGGGCGGCGGCATCTGCGTGAGCGAGATCGTCTCCGGATGCGCGGTCCGGCGCAGATAGCCGATCTTGACGTCGAGCGGCTCCGCGGCAACGGCCGCGGCGGTGAGGCCAAACAGGATAAGAAGGGTGAGGGCTGGGAA
>DAIRFM010000123.1:0-5626 GCA_036795025.1 Burkholderiales bacterium
GACTATGCGCGCCGCTATACCGATCTGCCGATGCTGGTGAAGCTGGTGAAGCGCGCCGGGCGCTACGTGCCGGACCGGTTCGTGCGCGCCACGGATTTCTCGGACAAGCTGGCGCAGGCGAACAACCCCGAATGGAAAACGCTCGCGTTCGACGAAATCTCGGGCCGGATCGTGGTCCCGAACGGCTCGATCGGTTTCCGCTGGGGGCAGACCGACGGCAAGTGGAATCTGGAGGAGAAGGAGGCGGGGGGAGGGGAGGCGAAGCTGTGCCTGTCGTTGCTCGATCGGCGCGACGAGGTGGTGCCGGTGGCGTTCCCGTATTTCGGCGGCATCAGCACTGAGAATTTCAGCCACAACGACCAGGGCAATGACGTGCTGCTGCGCAACGTCCCGGCGAAGAAGCTGCAGCTTGCCGAGGGCGAGACCCTGGTGGTGAGCGTGTTCGACCTGCTGCTGGCCAATTACGGCCTCGACCGCGGCCTGGGCGGCGGCAACGTTGCTTCCGCATATGACCAGGACGTTCCCTATACGCCGGCATGGCAGGAGGCGATCACCGGCGTGAAGGCCGCCGACGTGATCACGGTTGCGCGCCAGTTCGCCGACAACGCCGACAAGACGCACGGCAAGTCGATGGTGATCATCGGCGCGGGGATGAACCACTGGTATCACTGCGACATGAACTACCGCGGCATCATCAACATGCTGGTGATGTGCGGCTGCGTCGGGCGGTCGGGCGGCGGCTGGGCCCACTACGTCGGGCAGGAGAAACTGCGGCCGCAGACAGGCTGGACCGCGCTCGCGTTCGCGCTCGACTGGCATCGCCCGCCGCGCCAGATGAATTCGACCTCGTTCTTTTACGCGCATACCGATCAATGGCGCTACGAGAAGCTCGCGATCTGCGAGATCCTCTCGCCGCTGGCCGATCCGAAGGAATACACGGGCTCGCTGATCGACTTCAATGTGCGCGCCGAGCGCATGGGCTGGCTGCCCTCGGCGCCGCAGCTGCAGACCAACCCGATCCAGGTGGTCAAGGATGCCGAGGCCGCCGGAATGGACCCCAAGGACTATGCGGTGAAGTCGCTCAAGGACGGCAAGCTGCGCCTCGCCTGCGAGGACCCGGACAACCCGGCCAATTTCCCGAGGAACCTGTTCGTGTGGCGTTCCAACCTGCTCGGCTCCTCGGGCAAGGGCCACGAGTATTTCCTCAAGCACCTGCTCGGCACTCAGCACGGCGTGCAGGGCAAGGACCTTGGCAGCCTTGGTGGCGCCAAACCGGAGGAAGTGCTCTGGCGCGAGGAGGCACCCGAGGGCAAGCTCGACCTGCTGGTGACGCTGGATTTCCGCATGTCGACGACGTGCCTGTATTCGGACATCGTCCTGCCGACCGCCACCTGGTACGAGAAGAACGATCTCAACACCTCCGACATGCACCCGTTCATCCACCCGCTGTCGGCGGCGGTGGACCCGGCGTGGGAGGCGAGGAACGACTGGGAGATCTACAAGGGTTTCGCGCAGAAGTTCTCCGAGGTGTGCGTCGGCCACCTGGGCGTGGAAAAGGAACTGGTGCTGACGCCGCTGATGCACGACACGCCGGGAGAGCTGGCGCAGGCGCTCGACGTCAAGGAATGGAAAAAGGGGCAGTGCGAGTTCGTGCCCGGCAAGACCGCGCCCGCAATGACGGTGATCGAGCGCGACTACCCGAACACCTACAAGAAGTTCACTGCGCTCGGGCCGCTGATGGGCAAGGTCGGCAACGGCGGCAAGGGCATCGCCTGGAACACCGAACACGAAGTGAAGCAGCTCGCCGAACTCAACTATGCGGTGACCGAAGAGGGCATCACCAAAGGCATGCCGAGGATCGAGACCGACATCGACGCGGCCGAGGTGATTCTGATGCTCGCCCCCGAGACCAACGGCGAGGTGGCGGTGAAGGCGTGGGAGGCGCTGTCCAAGATCACCGGCCGCGAGCACGCGCACCTTGCACACGCAAAAGAGGACGAGAAACTGCGCTTCCGCGACCTGCAGGCGCAGCCGCGCAAGATCATTTCCAGCCCGACCTGGAGCGGCATCGAGTCCGAGAAGGTGAGCTACAACGCCGGCTGGACCAACGTCAACGAGCTGATTCCCTGGCGCACGCTGACCGGACGCCAGCAGTTCTACCAGGACCACAAATGGATGCTGGGCTTCGGCGAGGGCCTGTGCGTGTATCGCCCGCCGGTCGACCTGAAGACCGTGCATCCGATCCAGGGGCAGAAGGGCAACGGCAATCCCGAGGTGGTGCTCAACTTCATCACGCCGCACCAGAAGTGGGGCATCCACTCGACCTACACCGACAATCTGCTGATGCTGACGCTGTCGCGCGGCGGGCCGATCGTGTGGCTGTCCGAGGACGATGCTAGAAAAGCGGGCATCGTCGACAACGACTGGATCGAGCTCTACAACGTGAACGGCGCGATCGCGGCGCGGGCGGTGGTGAGCCAGCGGGTCCTGCCCGGCATGTGCATGATGTACCACGCGCAGGAGAAGGTCATCAACACGCCGGGCTCGGAGATCACCGGCACGCGCGGCGGCATCCACAACTCGGTGACGCGCATCGTCACCAAGCCCACGCACATGATCGGCGGCTATGCGCAGCTCTCCTACGGCTTCAACTACTACGGCACGATCGGCACCAACCGCGACGAGTTCGTGGTGGTGCGCAAGATGAAGAACGTGGACTGGCTCGACGAGCCGGCCGCGGTCGAACTCGCCGTCGCGAAGGAGTGAAGTCATGAAACTACGCGCTCAAATCGGCATGGTGCTGAATCTCGACAAGTGCATCGGCTGTCACACTTGTTCGGTCACCTGCAAGAACGTCTGGACCAACCGCGAGGGCATGGAATACGCCTGGTTCAACAATGTCGAGACCAAGCCCGGCATCGGCTATCCGAAGCAGTGGGAAAACCAGGGAAAATGGAACGGCGGCTGGGTACGCAAAGACAACGGCAAGATCGTGCCCAAGCAGGGCGGCAAGCTCGAAGTCCTGCTGAAAATATTCGCCAATCCCAATCTGCCGCAGATCGACGATTACTACGAGCCGTTCACCTACGATTACGAGCACCTGCACACGGCGCCGGAAATGAAGGCGCCGCCGACCGCGCGCCCGCGCTCGCTGATCACCGGCGAGCGCATGGAGAAGATCGAGTGGGGTCCGAACTGGGAGGAAATCCTGGGCGGGGAGTTCGCCAAGCGCTCCAAGGACGCGAACTTCGAGGCCATGCAGAAGGAGATGTACGGTCAGTTCGAAAACACTTTCATGATGTACCTGCCGCGCCTGTGCGAGCACTGCCTCAATCCGACCTGCGTGGCGTCGTGCCCGTCGGGCTCGATCTACAAGCGCGAGGAAGACGGCATCGTCCTCATCGATCAGGACAAATGCCGCGGCTGGCGCATGTGCGTGTCAGGCTGTCCGTACAAGAAAATCTACTACAACTGGTCCACCGGCAAGGCCGAGAAGTGCATTTTCTGCTATCCGCGCATCGAGTCGGGACAGCCGACGGTGTGCTCGGAGACCTGCGTCGGGCGCATCCGCTACCTCGGGGTGATGCTCTACGACGCCGACCGCATCGCCGAAGCGGCGAGCGTGGAGAGTGAGAAAGACCTGTACAAGGCGCAGCTCGGGTTGTTTCTCGATCCGCATGCGGCGGAGGTTCAGGCGCAGGCGCGAGCCGATGGTGTGCCCGATGCCTGGATCAAGGCGGCGCAGGAGTCGCCCGTCTACAAGATGGCGATGGAGTGGAAGGTGGCGCTGCCGCTGCACCCGGAATACCGCACGCTGCCCATGGTCTGGTACGTGCCGCCGCTGTCGCCGATCACCGCAGCCGCCAATTCCGGCCAGATCGGCGCCTTCGGGCAGTTGCCCGACGTGCGCAGCCTGCGCATTCCGCTGCAATACCTCGCCAACCTGCTCACCGCGGGCGACGAGGCGCCGGTGGTGGCGGCGCTCGAGCGCATGCTCGCGATGCGGGCTTATATGCGCGACCGGCATGTGGAGCAGCGCGAGAACGCAGCGGTGCTGAAGCAGGTGGGGCTGAGCAAGGAAGAGGTCGAGGAAATGTATCGCTACATGGCGATTGCCAACTACGAGGATCGCTTCGTCATCCCGACCACGCACCGCGAATACGCAGAAAACGCGTACGACCTGCGCGGCGGCTGCGGCTTCTCCTTCGGCAACGGCTGCTCGGACGGTCAGTCCGAAGCGAGCCTGTTCGGCGGCAAGAAGCGCAGGACCATCCCGATCAAGTCGCTGTTCTAGGAGATGACAATATGAAGACGCTCAAGCTGCTTGCCGTGCTGCTCAGCTACCCCTCGGCGGAACTGGTGGCCGCGCTGCCCGAGATCGCGCGGCGGCTCGGCGCGGAACCCGGGCTCCGGGGCGCGACGCAGGACGCGCTCGCCGGCCTGCTGGCGGAACTGAAACGCGAGGATCTGCTCGATCTGCAGGAGCGCTACGTGGCGCAATTCGATGCCGGCCGCTCGACCTCGCTGCACCTGTTCGAACACGTGCACGGTGACTCGCGCGACCGCGGCCAGGCGATGGTGGACCTGAACGCGCTGTACCGGCGATCGGGTTTCGTCATCAAAGTGAACGAGCTGCCGGATTACCTGCCGGCAGTGCTGGAGTATCTCGCCACCCGGCCGGCAGAGGAGGTGCACGAGCTGCTCGATGACTGCGCCCATATCCTGCGCGCAGTCGGCGAGCGCCTGATCGCGGGCGGCAGTCCGTATGCGGCCGTCATTGCCGCGCTGCTCGATCTGCACGGCGTGGCGCCGCTCGCGGCCGCAAAGAGCGCCACCAAAGCGCCGGCCGGACGATCGCTCGATGAAGAATGGGATGAGGCTCCGGTGGAGTTCGGTCCACCGGCGGGTCTCAATGCGGCCGCCGCGCACGGCGTGCAGCAGTCGCGGCCGCAATTCATCCGCTTCGTCCCGAAGAATCCCTGAAACCAGAATCCGGAGCTCCGCATGGACCTCAAGAGCTATCTCAACCAGTTCCTGTTCGGCTACTACCCCTATCTCTGCCTGGCCGTGTTTTTCCTCGGCAGCGTGATCCGCTTCGACCGCGAGCAGTACAGCTGGAAAAGCGATTCCTCCCAGTTCCTGCGCCACGGGCAGCTCAGATGGGGTTCGAACCTGTTCCACATCGGCATCCTCGGCATTTTCTTCGGCCACCTCGGCGGGCTGCTCACGCCGCTCGCGGTGTGGCACGTGCTTGGCGTGTCCGCGAGCGAGAAGCAGATGACGGCGATGGTGGCCGGCGGGATTTTCGGGACCCTCGTCGCGTTCGGACTGGTGCTGCTGCTGCTGCGGCGCGTCGGCGACCCGCGCATTCGTGCCACCAGCAAGCGGACGGATACCCTGGTGCTCGCGCTGTTCCTGGTCCAGGTCGTCATCGGTCTGGCCACGATCCCGATTTCGGCCCAGCATCTGGACGGGTCCGAGATGCTCAAACTCATGGATTGGGCGCAGCGGATCTGGACGTTCCGCGCCGGGGCGGCAGACCTCGTCGCCGACGCCTCGATCGTGTTCAAGCTGCACCTCGCCATCGGGCTCACGATCTTCCTGCTGTTTCCGTTCACGCGCCTGG
>DAIRFM010000358.1:0-1933 GCA_036795025.1 Burkholderiales bacterium
TCGTGGAATTTCACGCCCTTGCGCAAATGGAAGCGCCACTGCGTCGGCGTAATCTGCTCCCAGCTGGTCGCAAGGCAAGGCTCCACCTGAAAATCCTTGCTGTAGCGCGTGAGGCCCTCGTAGACATACTGCATGATGGCATGCGTGGTGGTGTGGTTCTGGGAATGCGGGTCGAGCGTGAGTATGTCGTTTTGCGCCGCCCATCTCAGCGTGGCCGCGTGGCCGGGAACGGCGGCGATGGCGAGTGCGGCAACTGCGGCGGCAAATACCGCGGTGAACCTGCGCGTGAATGTCATGGTGATCCCCTCCTTTCTCGTTACTTGATAGGAAGCGATTCCTCGACCAGCGCCGCCAGATAGCCGGCGCCGAGCGGAATCACCTCGTCGTTGAAATCGTAGTTCGCATTGTGCAGGAAACAGCTTAGCGGTCCGCCGCCCTGGCCGAGCCAGACGTAGGCGCCGGGCCGCGCGAGCAGCATATACGAAAAATCCTCGCCGCCCATCGATGGCTCCCCGTCGGTCTGGACGTTGTCTTTGCCGAAGATTTTCTCGCCCACCTTCGCCGCAAACAAGGCCTCGCGCTCGGTGTTCACCGTGGAGGGATAGCCGCGCTGATAGTCGATCTCGGCCGTGCCGCCGAGCGCCTTGGCGACGCTGGTGACGATCTCGCGCACGCGCTCTTCGGCGAGTTGGCGCGTTTCCGGGCGGAAGGTGCGGACCGTGCCGACCAGCTTGACCGCGTCGGGAATAACGTTGAAGGCGCCGACCTGGCTCGTCTGCATCGAGCACACGCTCACCACCGCCGCGTCGACAGGATTGATGTTGCGGCTGGCGATCGTCTGCAGCGCCGTGATGATGTGCGCGGTGATCACCACGGGGTCAACCGCGAGGTGCGGCATCGCGCCGTGGCCGCCCTTGCCGCGAACCGTGATCTGGATTTCATCGGTTGCGGCAGTGATCGGGCCGGAGCGCACCGCGATCTTGCCCGGCGGCAGGATCGGCCAGTTGTGCAGCGCGTAGACCTCGTCGGCCGGGAACCGGTCGAACAGCCCTTCCTCGACCATCACCCGGCCGCCACCGCCGCCTTCTTCCGCCGGCTGGAAGATGAGATAGGCAGTACCGTCGAAATTGCGCGTTTCGGCGAGATATCTGCCTGCGCCGAGCAGCATGGTGGTGTGGCCGTCGTGGCCGCAGGCATGCATGCAGCCGGGATTCACCGACTTGTAGGGCATGTTGCCGTTCTCGTGCATGGGCAGGCAATCCATGTCGGCGCGCAGTCCAACAGCGCGGCCGCTCGCGGACTTGCGGCCTTTCACCACCCCCACCAGACCGGTCTTGGCAATGCCCCGATGCACCTCGATGCCCCAGCTCTCGAGCTTGGCCGCGACCAGATCGGAGGTGCGCTGCTCGTTGAAGCCGAGCTCGGGGTGGGCGTGTATGTCCTGGCGGATGTCGGCCAGTTCTTTGTGGAAGGAGCGGATGTGCTCCACGGGAGTGGCGAACTTGAGCGGTGCGTTCATGACTTTCTCCTTCTCCTAATGCGCGGCCGATCGCTCGAAGCGAAGGCGCGGGTCCACGGCGTAGTAAAGCAGGTCGACAACGAGATTGATGACGACGAAAAAGAGCGCGATCAGGCACAGGTAGGCCGCCATCACCGGGATGTCGGCCACCGTTACCGCCTGGATGAACAGCAGGCCCATGCCCGGCCATTGGAACACGGTTTCGGTGATGATAGCGAATGCGATGATCGAGCCAAGCTGCAGTCCGGCGACAGTGATCACCGGCACCAGGGTGTTCTTGAGCGCGTGGCGAAAATGCACCGATCGCTCGGGCAGCCCGCGCGCGCGCGCGAATTTGATGTAGTCGGTGCGCAGGACTTCCAGCATCTCCGAGCGCACCAGCCGCATGATCAGCGTCATCTGGAACAGGCCGAG